>JACPVZ010000075.1 GCA_016197305.1 Nitrosomonadales bacterium
TCCGGGCGCGAGCACCAGGTGCTGAGCGCGGTGGCGATTGCGCTGGGCGAACATGTCGAGACCGCGCTGTCGGTTTCGACTGTACGCTTCACCAAGCTGGATGACGAACGCATCCGCCACTATGTGCTGAGCCGCGAATATGCCGACAAGGCAGGCGGTTATGCGATCCAGGGGGTGGCCGGCGCGTTTATCGAGCACCTGTCCGGGAGCTATTCAGGTGTGATGGGGCTTCCGCTGTTCGAGACCGTGCAGTTGCTGAAAAAATTTGATTTTCCGACGCCATGAGCGAAGAGATACTCATCAACGTCACACCGCAGGAAACCCGTGTCGCGGTGATGCAGCTGGGCGTGGTGCAGGATTTGCATATCGAGCGCAGCAGCAGCCGCGGCATTGTCAGCAACGTCTATCTTGGCAAGGTCAAGCGCGTATTGCCGGGCATGCAGTCCGCCTTCATCGATATTGGCCTGGAGCGCTCGGCTTTCCTGCATGTCGCCGATATCTGGGAAAACAGCAATAACGGCGAATCAGCCAAGCCGATCGAGAAGGTGTTGTTCGAAGGCCAGACGTTGCTGGTCCAGGTGATCAAGGAGCCGATAGGGACCAAGGGCGCGCGCCTATCCACGCAACTGAGCATTGCCGGCCGCCTGCTGGTGTATCTGCCGCAGGAGAGCCACATCGGGGTGTCGCAACGCATCGAGAGCGTGGAACAGCGTGATGTGTTGCGCGGCAAGCTGCAGGCGGCGCTGCCCCCGGAACATCAGGGGGGCTACATCATCCGTACCGTGGCGGAGGCGGCTGTCGATCCCGACTTCCATGCGGATATCGTCTACCTGGACAAGCTTTGGCATAACCTGAAAAGCGCGGCGCAGACCGCCAGCGCGCCGCAATTGCTGTATCAGGAGCTCGATATCAGCCTGCGCGTGCTGCGCGACTTCGTCAGTGTCGAGACGACGCGCATCCTGGTGGATTCGCGCACCACCTATCAGCGCATGCAGGAGTTTGCCGAAGCCTATAATCCCGGTGCGAGTGGACGTCTGGAACATTATCCGGGCGTGCGTCCGTTGTTCGACCTGTATGGCGTCGAGGAGGAGATCGAGCGCGCCTTGTCCAAGCGCGTCGATCTCAAATCCGGCGGCTACCTGATCATCGATCAGACCGAGGCGATGACCACCGTGGATGTGAATACCGGCGGATTCGTCGGTCTGCGCAATTTCGACGACACAATCTTCAAGACCAACCTCGAGGCCACACAGGTCATTGCGCGGCAACTGCGCCTGCGCAACCTGGGCGGCATCATCATTTGCGATTTCATCGACATGGAAACCGATGAGCACCGCGAGGCGGTGTTGGAGGAGTTCAGAAAGGCGCTGGCACGCGACCATACGCGCATCAGCGTGAACGGCTTTTCCTCGCTGGGGCTGCTGGAGATGACGCGCAAACGCACGCGCGAAAGCCTGGCGCATGTGCTGTGCGAACCCTGTCCGACCTGCCAGGGGCGGGGCGAGGTGAAGACCGCGCAGACGGTGTGCTACGAAATCCTGCGCGAGATCGTGCGCGAGGCGCGCCAGTTCAATGCGCGCGAGTACCGCATCCTGGCTTCGCAGCAGGTGATCGACCTGTTCCTCGACGAGGAATCCCAGGCGCTCGCGCAACTTTCCGATTTCATCGGCAAGCCGATCTCGATGCTGGTGGAGACGATGTATGGCCAGGAGCAATACGACGTGATCCTGGTGTGAGAACAGTCCCGTTTCCTCTTGCCGAGCGATTTGCTAGAATCCGGACCGTGCCTTCAGGGCACTTCAATAAAAACCAATTCAATTCAGGGAGAAAACATGTTCAGGAAGTATCTGGCGACGCTGGCCGTCGCCACCGCGTTTGTATTGCCTTCGATTGTTGCAGCCAGCGAACACGGCGGTGATGTGGCCGTTGCCCAGGCTTACATCAAGGAAATACAGTCACAGGAAAAGTCTTACAAGGACGCTCACAAGTCCGCTTTCTTCAAGGAATTGGCGAAGGGCCAGCACCCACGCGCCACGGTGGTGACCTGCTCCGATTCGCGCGTGCATACCAACATGCTGGACAAGACACCGGAAGGCGACCTGTTCATGATCCGCAACATCGGCAACCAGTTGGCCACCGCCAAGGGTTCGGTGCAGTATGGCGTGAATCATCTGGGTTCATCGCTGCTGTTGTTCATCGGCCATTCCTCATGCGGCGCGATCAAGGCGGCCAGCGGTGATTACTCGACGCTGGAAGAGCCGATCAAGAAGGAGCTGGATGCCATCAACATCGCCAAGGGTGTGGTGAACATCGATGGCGTAAAGACCAACGTGAATAACCAGGTCGATGCGGCGCTCAAGGAGTGGGCCGACAAGGTCAAGAGCGGCGAGTTGCTGATTGTCGGTGCGGTCTATGATTTTGCTGACGACATGAAGCTGGGTGCGGGCAATCTGAACATCATCAACATGAACGGCGAGACCGATACGGCCAAGATTCGTGACATGTCGGTTCCGGCAAAGAAAGTCGAGCACGGACACGATCATCACTAAACCGTAGTACATAGTGTAAAGCAGAGAGCCGGCCGATGCCGGCTCTTTTATTTCCCGGCTTGTTTTTCGGACAGCAGGCTTTCGGGCGCGATCTTGCTGCCGACAACTTCGACGACCTTATGCCGAGACTGCCCGCCCTGCTTGAGCATCACCTGGCGCAACGGCACCTCGAACAGTTCGGCGATCAGCTTCAGCAGCGCCTCGTTGGCACGGCCCTCGAGCGGTGGTGCGGCCAGCCGGATCTTGAGGGCATCGCCGTGCAATCCGGCCAGTTCGCTCCGTTTTGCGCCGGGCTGCACATGCAGCGTCAGCGTAACCGCGGCTCCGCTATGCCTGTACCAGGCTGGCATGGTTGCCTAGATCAGGCTGAAGGCGATGCGTTCCAGCATACCGATCGGAACGATCACCAGCAACTGGCAAATGATGAACAGCAGCAATGGTGACAGATCCACACTACCCAGCGTCGGCACGACGCGGCGCAGCGGCCCCAGGAAACGCCGCGTAACCGCGTCCAGCAACGGGTGAGCACCATCACGAACTCGCCGATCGGATTGCGCAGCGGTGCACGCAGCCACTGCAGGTGGAAACGCAGCAGCAGGATGGCCGCGAACGGTTGCAGCAATACGTCGAGCAGGAATAACAGGGCTTCGCTGATCATAGGTCTTTCCCCAGTTCGTCGCCCATCTCGCGGGAGCGGGCATGTGCGGCCTGCGCAGCCTGCACGATATGTTCGGCGACGTGATTCTCAGACAGGCTGAGCAGAGCACGTTCGGTCGTGCCGTTCTTTGAAGTTACGCGGGCGCGCAATACGCCGACCTCCTCGTTGCTGGATGCGGCGAGCCTACTTGCGCCCAAAAAGGTCGCGAGGCTCAGGCGGCGCGCCTGCTCGTTGCCCAAGCCCAGTTTGCAGGCGGCCTGTTGCAGCGCCTCGATGAAATAGAACACATAGGCCGGGCCGCTGCCGGAAATCGCCGTGACCGCATCCAGCATCGCTTCATCGTCCAGCCACAGCGTCTCGCCGACCGCACACAGGATATCCTGTGCCTGTATGCGTTGCGCGCCGCTGACCGCAGGCATCGCATACAGCCCGGTCATGCCGCTCTGGATCAGGGAGGGCGTATTGGGCATCGCGCGCACCACCAGGCTGCTACCGGACCAGCGCGCCAGGTCGGCCGCACGTATGCCGGCGGCGATCGAAAGCAACAGCTGACCTTCTAGTTCCGGGGCGAGTTGCTGCGCCACCTCGCGCAATTGCTGGGGTTTGACGGCCAGCACGATGATGTCGCTGCCAGCGATGCCTGCGCCCAGGTTTTCTGTCGCGCGCACCGAGAAGTCGCGCTGCAACCTTGCACGATTTTCGGGGTTGATCTCCACGACGCTGATCTGCCCGGCGGAAAAGTCTTTGGCCAGCAGGCCACCGATCAGCGCGGTGGCCATGTTGCCGCCGCCAATAAAGCAAATGTTCATAAAGTTTCCCTGTGATAAATTCGTTCGCCAAATATGGCCGTGCCGATGCGGACTATCGTCGCCCCCTCGGCAATCGCCGCGGGAAAATCATGCGACATGCCCATCGACAGCGTGTCGAGTTGCAAGCCCTGCCGGTTCAGCCGTTCAAACAGCATGCGCAGCTGTACGAACGACGCGCGCTGTGCTTCGGCGGCATCGCTCGGTGCCGGTATCGCCATCAGGCCGCGCAAGCGCAGCCTGGCCAGCCCTGCGACGTCATGGGCCAGCGCGTCCACGGCATCCGGTGCGACACCGTGCTTGCTTGCCTCGCCGCTGATGTTCACCTGCAAGCATACCTGCAACGGCGGAAGGTGTGCGGGGCGTTGTTCGGACAATCGTTCGGCGATCCTGAACCTGTCCACGCTGTGCACCCAGGCGAAACGTTCGGCGATCGCGCGGGTCTTGTTGCTCTGGACCGGCCCGATGAAATGCCATTCGAGCGGCAGGTCATGCAGTATCGCGATCTTGTCCAGCGCTTCCTGCACATAACTCTCGGCAAAGCACCGCTGGCCGCATTCAAAAGCGGCGCGTATCGCCTCGGCCGGGAAGGTCTTGCTGACCGCCAGCAAACGGACTTCTTCCGCATTGCGGCCTGCCGCGACAGCCGCGTCAAGCAGTGCGCTGCGCACTGCTTGCAAGTTGGAAGCGATTGTTGTCATAATCCCACGCGCTACCTAATTATTCGTGCGGTATAGAGCCGCCTCATCAAACTGGGAAGATTATAATGGATATCACCGAATTGCTTGCCTTTGGTGTCAAGAACAAAGCCTCGGATCTGCATCTTTCCGCCGGCCTGCCGCCGATGATACGTGTGCACGGCGATATGCGCCGCATCAACCTTCCGGCGATGGAGCACAAGGAGGTTCATGCGCTGGTGTACGACATCATGAACGACGGTCAGCGCAAGTTCTACGAAGAGAACAAGGAGGTGGATTTTTCCTTCGAGGTCCCCGGGCTGGCGCGCTTCCGCGTCAACGCCTTCATCCAGAATCGCGGCGCCGGTGCGGTGATGCGCACCATCCCTTCCAAGATCATGTCGCTGGCGGATTTGAAATGCCCGAAAAGTTTTGAGGCTATCTCGGATTATCCGCGCGGCCTGGTGCTGGTGACCGGACCGACCGGCTCAGGCAAGTCCACGACGCTGGCGGCGATGGTCAACCACCGCAACGAGAACGAGATGGGCCACATCCTGACGGTGGAAGACCCGATCGAGTTCGTGCATGAAAGCAAGAAATGTCTGATCAACCAGCGAGAAGTCGGGCCGCATACGCTGTCTTTCCAGAATGCGCTGCGCTCGGCGCTGCGCGAAGACCCGGACGTGATCCTGGTGGGCGAGATGCGCGACCTGGAAACAATACGCCTGGCGATGTCCGCTGCAGAGACCGGCCACCTGGTGTTCGGCACGCTGCACACCAGCTCGGCGGCCAAAACCATAGACCGTATCATCGACGTGTTCCCGGCGGATGAAAAGGAGATGGTGCGTGCGATGTTGTCCGAATCTCTGCGGGCGGTGATTTCCCAGGCACTGCTCAAGACCAAGGACGGCACCGGGCGCGTTGCCGCGCACGAGATCATGATCTGCACACCGGCGATCCGCAACCTGATCCGCGAGGCCAAGGTGCCGCAAATGTATTCTGCGATTCAGACCGGCCAGGGCATAGGGATGCAGACCCTCGATCAATGTCTGAGCGCGCTGGTGAAAAACAACGTCATCACGGCGGCGGAGGCGCGCAGCAAGGCCGCCAACAAGGATCTGTTCCCGGGCTGATGTTGGCGTTGCCGAGTCGTGCTGTCCGGGAAAAATTTTGCGTGTGGCGCCCGCAGACGCGGTTGTTACATTGAGGAGTGAAGTATGGAAAGAGATCAGGCCACCGAGCTGATACACAACCTGTTGCGCGGCATGATCAGCAAGAAGGCCTCCGATTTGTTCATCACCAGCGGCTTCCCGCCCGCCTTCAAGGTGGATGGCAAGCTGACCCCGGTGTCCAATCAGGCGCTGACCTCGGTGCATACCCAGGAGCTGGCGCGCAGCATCATGAACGACCGGCAGGCCGCAGAGTTCGAGGCCACGCACGAGTGTAACTTCGCAATCAGTCCGCCGGGCATAGGACGTTTCCGCGTCAACATCTTCATGCAGCAGCAGCGCGTCGGCATGGTGCTGCGCACGATCACCACCAAAATTCCGGATCTCGACGAGATGGGCATGCCGGAAGTGCTCAAGGAAATCGTGATGACCAAGCGCGGCCTGGTGATCCTGGTCGGCGGCACCGGCTCCGGCAAGTCGACCACGCTGGCCGGCATGCTCGGTCATCGCAACAAGAACAGCTATGGCCACATCATCACGATCGAAGACCCGGTGGAATATGTGCATGAGCACATCAACTGCCTGATCACGCACCGCGAAGTGGGCGTGGACACCGACAACTGGCACAACGCGCTGAAGAACACGCTGCGCCAGGCGCCGGATGTGATCCTGATCGGCGAGATCCGCGACCGCGAAACGATGGAATACGCGGTGGCATTCGCCGAGACCGGCCACCTGTGCATGGCGACGCTGCATGCGAACAGCGCCAATCAGGCGCTGGACCGGATCATCAACTTCTTCCCGGAAGAGCGGCGCGTACAGCTGCTGATGGACCTGTCGCTGAACATCAAGGCGCTGATCTCGCAGCGCCTGATCCCGAAAAAAAATGGCGAAGGTCGGGTCGCCGCAATCGAGATCATGCTCAATTCGCCGTTGATCGCCGACCTGATCTTCAAGGGGGATGTGCATGCGATCAAGGGTGTGATGTCGCGTTCCCGTGAGCTGGGCATGGAGACGTTCGACGGCGCGCTGTTCAAGCTGTTCGAGGAAAACCAGATATCCTACGAGGAGGCGCTGAAGAATGCCGACTCGGTGAACGACCTGCGGTTGCGCATCAAGCTGGAGAGCAAGAATGCGATGGACAGGGATGTGATGAGCGCCGGCATGCAGAACCTGAAAATCACCTGATGAGATGAACGTGCCCCTGCCCTTCACCGTGAATGAACAAGTTCGTCTGGCTGCATTGGCGGACTACGCCATTCTCGATACGGCTGCAGAACAGGGTTATGACGACCTCACCTGTCTGGCGGCCAGTGTTTGCGGAACGCCGGTGGCGCTGATTTCCCTGTTGGATGAGACAAGGGAATGGTTCAAGTCCAGGGTGGGGCTGGCACTCAAGCAAACGCGCAGGGAATACTCGTTCTGCGCCCATGCGATTGCAAACCCGCATGAGTTGCTGGTCATCGAAGATGCCAGCCGGGATTCGCGCTTTGCCGCCAATCCGCTGGTGGTGGATGCGCCGGCGATCCGCTTTTATGCCGGGGCGCCGCTGGTGACCAGAAGCGGCGAAGCGTTGGGGGTGCTGTGCGTGATCGATTATCAGCCGCGCAGCCTGGACGAGCGTTCGGGTGAAGCGTTGCGCTGCCTGGCACGGCAGGTCATGGCGCAGCTCGAGCTGCGCCATGCTCGCAGCCTGCTGCAAAATGCACAGGACAAAGTGGCCGACTTGACCTCCAGGCTGACGCTGCATGGCGAAGTGGACGCATTGACCCAGTTGCACAACCGGCGCGCGCTGCAGATCAAGCTGGCTGAGGAGTGGGAGCGCGCGTTCCGCTATTCCACGCCGCTCAGCCTGCTGGTGCTGGATATCGACGAATTCAGGTCTTATAACGAAGCGCACGGATATGCCGCAGGCGACCAGGTGTTGCGCAAGGTGGCGCAATTGCTCAGCCGCGGGGCGCGCCTGTCCGATATGGCGGCGCGCAGCGGCGGAGACGTGTTTGCGCTGGTGTTACCGGTGACCGATCTCGACAGCGCGCTGCAGATAGCCGAGCGGATCCGTTACGGGATAGAGCTGGAAGAATGGCCGCAGCGCCCGATCACCGTCAGCATCGGTGTCTCGACCTATGGCATCCAGGCGGACGCCGCGTCCTTCCTTGCCCAGGCGGAGCAGGCCACGGTGAGCGCCAAGCGCAACGGGCGCAACTGTATCGTCAGCAGTACGCTCTGATAATTCAGGGTTTGCGGTTACTGCCGGATACGATCTTGTATTCCAGCAGTCGGCATTCGATTGCACCGTTGAATAGCGGGGTGCGCTTCGAGGGAGACAGGCGCATCAGCTTCAGGATGGCCTTGTCGGCGGTGAACAGGTAGGCTGTCCAGCCACCGAACTTCTTTTTCAGCGCATCGCCCAGCCTGGGATACAGTTCTTCAAGTTCTTCAAGCTCGCCCATGCGCTCGCCGTAGGGCAGATTCGCCACCAGCATACCGTGCTCCGCCGGCGCCGATATTTCCAGCACGTTGGCTTGTTTGAGTTCGACGCATTCCGCCAGCTCTGCTTCTTCCAGATTGCGCCGCGCGGTCTTCAGCGCATCGCCATACAGGTCGCTGCCATACAGCGGCAACGGACGGGGGGGCAGTTGCGCGGCGATCGCCTGCTCGCGCATGGCCTGCCATGTCTTTGCGTCGAAATTCAGCAGTTTCTCGAACGCGAAGTGGCGGGCTATACCGGGCTGGATGTTCAGCGATATCTGCGCTGCTTCGAGCAGGAATGTGCCGCTGCCGCACATCGGGTCGAGCAGCGGCGTGCCGGGCTGCCACTTCATCAGGCGCAGGATGCCCGCGGCCAGGTTTTCACGCAGCGGCGCGATGTTGGTGTGTTGCCGCACGCCGCGCTTGAATAGCGCATCGCCGGAGGTGTCCAGGTACAGCATCAGCCGGCTATCTTCTATGAACACGTGGATGCGCACATCCGGATCCAGTGTGTCCACGCTGGGACGTTCGTTGCAATGCGCGCGGAAACGGTCGCACACCGCATCCTTGACCAGCAGTGTGATGAACTCCAGGCTCTTCAGCGGGCAGCGGATCGCGGTGGTATTGACGCGTATCGTGTTGCCGACATTGAACCAGCGATGCCATTGCAGATCGAACACCGCCTTGTAGATATCCTGTTCGGTACGATAGGTCGTTTCCTTGACGCGCCACAGGATGCGGCTGGCGATGCGACTCTCCAGGTTGGCGCGATAGCACTGTTCCCAGTCGGCGGAGAATTGCACACCGCCTTCGGTGGCGCGTACATCTTTTGCGCCCAGGCTTTCCAGGTCGCTGTGCAACAGGTTTTCCAGGCCGCGCGGGCAGGGGGCGAAAAATTCAGGCATGGGTTTAGAAGGGCTTGACGGTGACCAAGATGACGACCGCCATCAGCACCAGTACCGGGATTTCATTGAACCAGCGATAAAAAATATGGCTGCGCGTGTTCTGGTCGGCGGCGAATTGCTTGACCAGCACACCGCAATAATAGTGATACGCGATCAGCACCAGTACCAGCGTCAGTTTGGCATGCAGCCAAGCGCCTGAAAATCCGTAGCCCAGCCACAGCCACATGCCGAAGCCCAGCGCCAGCCATGCGATCGGAGTGACGAAGCGATACAGTTTGCGTTCCATCAGCTTGAGCCGTGCGATCTCGGCAGGCTCGGTCGCCATCGCGTGATTGACGAAGATGCGCGGCAGGTAGAACAACCCGGCGAACCAGCTGACAACAAAGATGATGTGAAAGGCTTTAACCCAAAGCATGAAGAACCCCTATTTCGATAAACGCCGCCGGAACAGCACCAGCGACACGTAAAATCCGGTCAGCGCATAAGCCAACAACACCGCGACATGCAACCACAGGCCGGGCGGCACTATGCCGCTCATCAAGGGTCTTGCGATGTCCACCGCGTGGGTCAGCGGCAATGCAGCCGAGACGCCCTGCCACAGCGGCGGCAATTGCACGACCGGAACAAACACGCCGCATAATAACATCATGGGTGCTGGCCGCCCACAATATTTCCGCGAGCACCACATCGTCCAGCGTCACCGGCGTGTTCATGATCGCCTCCCAGGTGCGCTGCTCGTGCATCCGCGCAAAGCCCGAATACAGCGCCTCGAAGCTGGCGCTGTTCATCGTGCTGTAGCAGATCGTCCCGGCTGCGAGGAACACCATATAGGACGTGCCGCCCATCTCCGGCAGCAGGCTGCCGAGGCCGTAGCCCAAGCCGAGCAGGTAAATCATCGGGTCGGCGATGTGGCCGATGATGGACGTGGCCGCGACCTTGCGCCACACCAGCATGTGGCGGCGCCAGATCGGAAAGAACCTCAAGCTCAGTCGCGGCGGGGCATAGTGGTGCGTGGACATCAAATTCTCATTTAGAAAAGCTACATTTGAAAATTGTAGGAGCGGCTTTGGCCGCGAAACCAAAGTACATCGCGGCTAAAGCCGCTCCTACGGAAAACGAACAGGTGCGCATCATTCCCGCATCTCCCTGCCCGTCAATTTCAAAAATACATCCTCCAGATTCGCCGGGCGGTGCAGATAGCGCAGCCCGCTTTGCGCCTGCAAATGCGCCAGCAGCGGCTGCGCGTCGTTCAAATAGCAGAACGCGGTCTCGCCGCTGACCTCGAAGCGAGCCGCGTAATGTGCCGCATGCTCGCAAGCCCAGCGTTCGGCCGATTCGCCGAATACCTCCACCACCTGAGCCTCGATATTGCGCGCGATCAGCTCGCGCGGCGAACCCTCGCTGATCAGCTTGCCGGTATCCATGATCGCGAGGCGGTGGCACAGACGCTCGGCCTCGTCCATGAAATGCGTTGTCAGCAATAAAGTCTTGCCCTGCGCGGTCAGCTCGTTCAGCTGTCCGGGTCGTTGACCAGCGCGCGCGCCAGCGTTAGCCGCCGCTTCATGCCGCCGGATAACGTGGGAATTTTTGCATCGCGTTTGTGCGCGAGGTTGGCGAATTCCAGCAGCGCGGGGATGCGCGCCTCGATCTCGCTGTCCTGCATGCCGAAGTAGCGTCCGTACACCAGCAGGTTTTCCGCGACGGTGAAATCCGGATCGAGGTTGTCCACCTGCGGCACCACGCCGACGCGCAGCCGCGCTTCGCGCGCGTTTCGTGGCACGGCATGGCCGAGCAGGTTGAGGTGCCCTCCGTCCGGTTCGATCAGCCCGAGCAACAGGCGCAGCGTGGTGGTCTTGCCCGCACCGTTCGGGCCGAGCAGGCCGTAGCATTCGCCCTTGTTCAACGCAATGCTGACGCCATCCACCACGGCCTGTCCGGCGTAGGATTTGCGCAGGTTCTGCGCGGAGAGGACGACGCTCATAGCCGCTGCCCGTGAAAATCCTGCAATACCAGTTGCTTGATCTGGTGCAGCCGCCCGTGGAAATAATGTCCGGCTTCCGGTAATACGACGATGGGCAGATGCTGCGGGCGCGCCCAGTCCATCACATCGGCAAGCGACACCACCTCGTCCTGTTCGCCGTGGATCAGCAGCGTGTTGTGCGGCACATGCGGCATCTCGAATCGTCCTACTGCAGGCGCGATCAGCACCAGCCGGTGGGGTTGCGGATGCAGGTGCTGCGCGGCGCGCGCCTGCACATAACCGCCGAACGAAAACCCTGACAGGATCAGCGGCAGGTGACCGAATTCCTCCTTCGCATAATGCACGATGGTCAGCAGGTCATCCACCTCGCCGTTGCCGCTGTCGAATTCACCCTCGCTGTTGCCCACGCCGCGAAAGTTGAAGCGCAGTGTGGCGAAGCCCAGCTCGGCAAAGGTCTTCGCCAGCGTCGTCACCACCTTGTTGTCCATCGTGCCGCCCATCGTCGGCAGCGGATGTGCGATCACCGCGATCGCGCACGGCTCGTCATCGGGCAGGTGGGCGATGCCTTCGAGATGTCCGGCGGGGCCGGTGATGGAAAATTTTTTCAGAGTGGGCATTTAAGTTGGTGTACATGCTATACAAGGGTTGGGCTGGCGCTCCGAAGGCGTATCCCGTTAAGCATAAGGTTATACGTTTCACAGCGATTAGCAATTAAGGACAGGTGAATAATGATCAGTATCTTTTTGGAAGTGAATGGGGGGTACAACAATTTTTTCTCCATTTACAAAAATGTCTGGGAAAATCACAGTAAAACTATCCAAACTACCTGACGATATCTGGACGCCATTTCCCCACCGCTCAATTAGCTCATGTTTTGGGTCGAGCGGTTTTTCAAAAGCTGGCATAGGGATATCACGCTTGATCCCATTGGGCAGAACCACCGTTACCATTGGTTTCGATACACTCACTAGATAATCTTTGCCGCTTTGTTCATTAACCAGCTTTTGTATCTCATCACTAGGGAAAAAGGCGGATAACATGCCTGTTGATACCCCCTTCCCATATTTGCCATATTTGAGCCAGAAATGAACACGTAATTCAGTGCCCTTAGAATTCCACCGCTCCGGTGGTGTTGCGTATATCCGAAACACGACCCAAGGTTGATTTTCAGGTGAAAATTCGACTACCTCTTGTGCTCCTGGGCATGAGGGATTTACAGTGCTGTAACTTCCCGAAGCTGCATCCGGCCTCAGAAATGGCCCCGTGCTGCATCCGATAGCCGCTATTGCAACCAGCATCAACAATGTCCGTAGATACAGTTTCACATTCTCTCCAGTGACGTATAACAATTATCCATATGACAGATACGTCCGAACATGTTTTGATAATGCGGACAGAGCGAAGGTTTGAAGCAGAAATTCTGCAATTGGCATAAGGCTGGTTTACGATTTAAATCTTCAGGCGCTCGACGATGCGCCCGTTCTTCAAATGCTCTTCGATGATCTCGTCCAGGTCGCTCTCGTCGACGAAGGTGTACCAGGTGCCTTCCGGGTAGATCACGATCACCGGGCCGTCGTCGCAACGGTCCATGCAGCCGGCGGAGTTGATGCGGATTTTGTTCTTGCGGTCGGAGATGCCCAGCTCCTTGACCTTGTTCTTCACGTAATCGCGCGCCTTCTGCGCGCCGTGGTTGTTGCAGCAGTCTTCGCCGTTCGCTCGCTGGTTGGTGCAGAAGAACACATGTTTGTCGAAATAATTCATGGCCAGTCTCCCGATAGTCGATTGTTGCGGAATTATACTTTCCGGATGCGCCACAGATGGAACATCAGCAATGCCGGGAACACCAGCATGATGGTCTGCGCCAGGCCGTTGTAGTTGAGCAGGTGCCGGTAGTGCCAGTGATAGATCGACATCGCGGCGGCCGGGTCGTTGCTGTCGAACACAAAGTTGGCGATCACGAAATAGCTCAGCGCCAGTCCGATTCCGCACACGATCGCGGCGGCGCGCGACAACCACAGCAACGCCAGCAACAGCAACATGCCCAGCATGATGCCCAGGATCGCCTCGCTGTTGATCCACAGCAACAGCGCCCAGGATTTCAGCAGCACCGCCGCAGTGACAAACTTGGCCAGCGCCACCACGCTCAGCACCACCAGCAGCGCCGTGACGACATGGCGCGGTGCGCGCAGCAGTGTCAGCATCAGCGTGCCCAGCATCAGCAGATTCAGGCTCACGGCCAGGCTTTCCCAGGCATCGAACGGCGACGGGGGCAGCGCGGCGAAAGGCTGGCGCGCCACTTCGCTGATGAACACGTTGCCCAGCATCGGCAGCGACGGATTCATCTGGCCGAATATCCATAGCATCAGCAGCGCCAGCCCGAAATCCATTTCCTTGCCGTGATGGAACAGGCTGGCGCGCCAGCGCAGCAATCCGGTAAACAGCCTGGGGAAGGCGGTGATGCGCTCGGCCAGCAATGCGCCGATCAAAGCGCCCAGGCCGTTGCTGAGCATGTCCATGTTCGAGCTGGTGCGCGCCGGCAGATACATCTGTGCATATTCCATGCCGGCCGACAGCAACAACGCGATACATACGCCGAGCAGCGTGCTCAGCGCCGCGCCGAGATGTGCGCGCAAGGCCAGCACCAGCAACAGCCCGAACGGCAGGTAGGACAGCACGTTGAGCGCTGCGTCGAATGCGGTGTAGGTAAGCAGCAACGGGGTGCTCAGCACATCGAGAAAATCGATACCCTGTTCGCGCCAGCCGGTAAACGGCGACAGGCTGGCATAGGCGATGAACAGCGCATAGCCGCTCGCCATCCAGGTGCGCAGCCGTGCGCGGGATTCAGAAATAGAGAAATGTTCCATGCCGTGCAACGCTCGCATCGTTTGGGGTTGCGCCAGTTTACCCTAACGTACCCGTATTCGGTCAGCACGGGGCGCGGGCGAAAATTTTCAGGCGGGTCCAATCCTGCTATTCTGCACGCCTATGCACAAGATCAATCCTGAACGCTGGCGTCACAGCCATGAATACTCGCTGGACACCTCCGGCGCCGAAAAACTCACCCGTATCGTGATCGCGATCACCGCGACGATGATGGTCGTCGAAATCATTGCCGGCATGGCCTACAGTTCGATGGCGCTGCTCGCCGACGGCTGGCACATGAGCACCCATGTGTCTGCGTTCCTGATCACCGCGTTTGCCTATTATTTCAGCCGCCGCCATGCCGCCGACCCGAGTTACAGCTTCGGCACTGGCAAGATGGGCGTGCTCGGCGGTTTCACCAGCGGGATCATCCTGGCAATCGTCGCGCTGATCATGGCGGGCGAGTCGATAGTGCGTATCTTCCAGCCGCACACCATCCGTTTCGATGAAGCGATTTTCGTCGCGGTGCTCGGGCTGGTAGTCAATCTGGTCAGCGCGCTGCTGTTCAAGCAAGGACACGATCATTCGCATGGTCATAGTCACGGGCATGATCATGGCCACGCACATGACCACGACCTCAATCTGCGCGCCGCCTATCTGCATGTGCTGGCCGATGCGCTGACCTCGGTGACCGCAATCGTGGCCTTGCTGGCCGGTAAATATTTCGGCTGGAACTGGCTGGACCCGGTGATGGGTATCGTCGGCAGCGCGGTGGTGCTGGTCTGGGCGTATGGCCTGTTGCGCGACACCGGCGGCATCCTGCTCGACCGCACGCCGGGCCACTCCGATCTGGGCGACGAAATCCGCAATGCGGTGGAAGGCGATGGCGATGCGCACATCTCCGATCTGCACGTATGGCAAGTCGGCTCCGGAAAGTTCGCCGCGATCGTGTCCATCGTTGCCCACGAACCCAAGTCGGCCGGGTACTACCGTGAGGTGTTCAGCGAGCACGAAGAGCTGGTGCACGTCACGATAGAGGTCAATGTTTGCCAGGAACATGGCGCGGAGTGCGTGGCTTAGCCGATTGACTAGTGGTTTCATCAAGCTGGCTCCTACATGGCGCTCTGAGTTCGATATTGCTTTCCCATGATAGACTCCGCGCCGAAGCTGGCTAGACAGTCGCCGCGTGCCTTGTGTACGGGGAGGAAAGTCCGGGCTCCACAGAGCAGAATGCCGGTTAACGACCGGACGCCGTGAGGCGATGAACAGTGCCACAGAAAATAAACTGCCGATGGCTGCGCAAGCAGTACAGGTGAGGGTGAAACGGCGGGGTAAGAGCCCACCGCGGACGTGGTAACACGGACGGCACGGTAAACTCCATTCGGAGCAAGATCAAATAGGCTGACTATGACGTTGCTCGCGTCGTCAGCGGGTAGATTGCTTGAGCGTCAGGTAACGAAACGCCTAGAGGAATGACTGTCCACGACAGAACCCGGCTTATCGGCCAGCTTCACCTCTTTTTAAACTAGTGGCCTGTCCCCTATTATTGCGGGTGGCAACTATCAGGAATGAGAAACGGACAAGAGGAGGAGATTAGTTGAAGAGGGCGCGAAGCCGAAGCGGATTAGGTATAAGCCGATTAGTCGGTGAGCAATGAAAGCAAAGTAAATATTCGTAATTTGCCTCCCATCGTATTCGCGAAACGGAGGAATGATTTGACTGCATGATGCCATACAGGCGATACTGATTCGACACAACTGACGTGTATGCCTCTAAAAATAATAAGCACTTTCAGTTAATTCTCTGAATGAATTTTAAGGGGAAAAGCATGGCCACAAAAGCACCAAGCGCAAAAGTGGTTGCACAAAAGAGCGGCAAGACACCCACGGCACGGGTACAAAGTGCTAAAAAAACAGTTTCCTCAGAAATTCCCTCTCCTCTAACACCTCGCGAACACCCCGAATTGGTATTTGGATTGGTTGGCCCGGTTGGCGTCAACCTCAATCCTGTAATCTCGGCGTTGACAAAAGAACTCAAAGAATTGAGTTATAGAGTTGAAGTCATTCGCTTAAGCGAGATGATCGAAGAGGTTTTTGGATCAGATCACAGCAAGGAGCCTGAGGATAAAAGAATTGCTAAGCTTATGGATGAAGGAACGAGACTTCGAAGAGATAGTGGTAGAGGAGATGCCGTTGCACTCTTAGGAATTGCAGAGATTAAACGTTTACGAGAAGAAAAATTGCACGATAGTGTTGGGGAGAGGAATGCGTATATCTTGCGCTCATTAAAGCACCCGCATGAAATTGAAACTTTGCGTAATGTTTATGGCAAGGGTTTTTTTCTTATCTCAGTATATTCGCCCAGAGAGATGAGAGTTACAGCAATGGCTGAGCGAATAAGCAAATCGTTGTTTGGTAATGGGCATAAGGCACGTTCAAAAGCCGAAGATTTGGTAGAACGCGATGAGCTTGAAGAGAGTTTGAGTAATGGACATGACACTCTACTTGGCCAAGACGTTAGAGATGCATTTCCATTAGCTGACCTATTTGTGGATGGACGCAATAAATCAAAGTTAGAGGCACAGATTAGTCGGTTTCTCCAATTGCTGTTTGGTAACGTTTTTCTAACGCCTACTCGAGATGAACACGGCATGTATCATGCGTGATCTGCTGCCCTACGTTCCGCTGACTTAAATCGACAAGTTGGCGCCGCAATACTTACAACGGATAGTGATTTGCTTGCGGTCGGTTGCAACGAAGTCCCAAAAGCAGGTGGCGATTTGTACTGGGCTGGTGACAAAGGTGACTCAAGAGACTTTCAAAAGGGAATCGATGCGATGGCAGAAGAGAGAATCCAAGTTCTTGGCGAGCTCCTAGAGCGTTTTGCTAAGTATGGTTTAATCACAAATAGTGAGAGTGATGGAAAGTTAAATAAGTTAGTTAAAGACTTGGTTTCTGGAAATAAAAAAAATATACTGAAAGGAACAAGAGTAATGAACTTGTTGGAGTTCGGTCGCAGCGTTCACGCAGAAATGGCTGCATTAATGTCCGCGGCAAGGCTTGGAATTTCGGTACGTGGAGCAACTTTGTATTGCACCACTTTCCCTTGCCACATGTGTGCAAGGCA
>JACPVZ010000122.1 GCA_016197305.1 Nitrosomonadales bacterium
ATTGTGTATTAGATCCCAGACCAGCGCGCCGCTCAGTATCCCGGCAACCGGAATGACATTTCGTTTTGATGACACCAGCCCGACCCTTATAATGCACGCCGAATTTCGCGCGCCATTGAGATAGCAAATGAATCCCGATTTGAACCGACTGCAACCCTACCCGTTCCAGAAGCTCGCCGCGCTGTTTCGCGAGGTGCAGCCCAACCCGGCATATGCTGCGATCAGCCTGTCGATCGGCGAACCCAAGCACGTCACGCCGCAATTCATCCGCGATGCGCTGACAGCCAACCTCGACGGACTGGCGAATTATCCCACAACCGCGGGCAGCGACGCGCTGCGCGGCGCCATTTCGGAATGGCTGGCCACACGCTACGGCATTCCAACGCCGGATGCCAAGACCCAGGTGTTGCCGGTGAACGGCAGCCGCGAGGCGTTGTTCGCGTTTGCCCAGGCGGTGATCGACCGCAGCAAACCCGACCCGGTTGTGGTCAGTCCCAATCCGTTTTACCAGATCTACGAAGGCGCGGCATTTCTGGCTGGCGCGACGCCCTATTTTCTGAATACCTTGCCGCGCGACGACTACGCACTTAACTTTACGCAACTGCCCGAACAGGTCTGGCAACGCACGCAGCTGATCTATGTATGCTCGCCCGGCAATCCGAATGGACATGTGATGCCGCTGGGTGAATGGCAGACGCTGTTCGAGATGTCCGACCGTTATGGTTTCGTGATCGCCGCGGACGAATGCTATTCCGAGATCTACTTCGACGAAAAACCGCTGGGCGCGCTACAGGCCGCACAGCAGCTCGGACGCCATGACTACCGCAATCTGGTGGTGTTCTCCAGCCTGTCCAAACGCTCCAATGTGCCGGGAATGCGCTCCGGCTTCGTCGCCGGCGATGCCCAGGTAATCGCGAAGTTCGCGCTGTATCGCACCTATCATGGCTCGGCGATGAACCCGGCAATCCAGGCGGCCAGCATCGCCGCATGGAAAGACGAGACCCACGTTGCCGAAAATCGCCGCCTGTATGCCGAGAAATTCGCCAAGGTCGTCGAGATACTCAAACCGGTGTTGCCTGTCATCATGCCGGATGCCGGCTTCTATTTATGGATATCCACCCCGATCGCCGACACCGCCTTCGCGCAAGCCTTGTATCGCGACTATAATGTCACCGTTTTGCCGGGCAGCTATCTTGCGCGCAGCGCGAACGGCATCAACCCCGGCGAAAATTTCGTGCGTCTGGCGCTGGTGGCAAGCAGCGCAGAAACCGTGGAAGCCGCACAACGTATCGCCAAATTCGTAGGGGCGTATGGCAATACGCCCTAACGTCATGGCCGTAATGACAAGGGCGTATTGCCATACGCCCCTACCAGCAAACAATTTATATAAACAGGAATCATCATGGAGCAATTACAGAACATCATCGAACAGGCTTTTGAACGTCGCGCCGAGATCACGCCGCGCAATGCGGATGCGCAACTCAAGGAAGCCGTCGACACCGTCATCACCCAGCTCGACCAGGGAAAACTGCGTGTCGCGGAAAAAATCAACGGTGAATGGGTGACGCACCAGTGGCTGAAGAAGGCCGTGCTGCTGTCGTTCCGCCTGGAGGACAACGCCTTCATCAAGGGCGGTTTCACCAACTACTACGACAAGGTTCCATCGAAGTTCGCCGACTACAACAGCCGCGATTTCCGCGAAGGCGGTTTCCGCGTGGTGCCTCCGGCCGCGGCGCGCAAGGGCGCGTACATCGCAAAGAACGTGGTATTGATGCCTTCCTATGTCAACATCGGCGC
>JACPVZ010000123.1 GCA_016197305.1 Nitrosomonadales bacterium
GTATTCAGCTCACCATGCAGGCCGCCGCCAAGATCGGCGAGCAATATGGTCTGGAAAGTCGGGAATATCGCAAGGCGCAGGACGAGGTGCGTCGTGCCGCAATCGAACGTGCCAAGGAAATCGAAAAGCTCGAACAGATGCAGGTCGATGCCAGACGCAATGCCAGCCTGCATGGTCTCGCCATGGAGCGTGACCGGTTGAGTCAGTCCAAACAACTCGGCGATATTTCCGGCGCGGAAGAACTGGCTGCCCTGCGCGATCTGGAAGAACGCAAATACCAGATCGAACTCAAAGCCGCCGAGGATCGGGCCGCACTGGTGGAGGCCGAACCCATCGCCTATCAACAGGCCATGGACCGCATCGCCCAAATCAAACAGCAACACGATCTGGAGATGCAGCGCTCGACGACCGCTCTGGCGCAGGCGCAACGGAATGAAGCGTTGCAGATGTTCCAGCCCTTCACCAACGCCTTTGAAAAAAGCGTCACCGCGATGATTCAGGGCACGCTCACCTTCAACCAGGCCATGCGCAACATGGCGCAGTCGATCGTGATGGAGTTCGTGAACATGGGTGTCAAAATGGTCGCACAGTGGCTGGCCAACGAGGCCGCCAAGACGCTCGCCACCACCACCGGCACGTCCATGCGCACCACGCTGGAAACCTCGGCGGCCACGGCCACCAAGTCGATCGCGGTCAGCACTGCCAATGTCGAAGTGGGTGCCAAGGCGGCCAGTGCCGCAGCGGGTGCCGCCTCGTCGCAGGCATCGATTCCGTTCGCAGGCTGGGCGATGGCCGCTGCCGCCTTTGCTGCGGTGATGGCGATGGTGCTGGGAGCCAAGAACACGATCGCGTCTGCTGCCGGTGGCTTCGACATTCCGGCAGGACTCAACCCGATGACGCAGTTGCACGAGCGCGAAATGGTGCTGCCTGCCGAGCATGCCGACACCATTCGTGGCTTGTCGGCGAACGGTGGCCAGCAGCCGATCAACATCCAGCTCTCGACCTTCGACACGCAGGGCGTAAAGCGCTTCCTGATGGACAACGGCAGTGTGATTGCCGATTCCCTGCGCGCGCAGGCCAGAAACTTCAAGACGATCTGAGAATGTGAATGAGCAATCTGGTGTTCCCAACCCTGCCGGGGCTGGCGTGGAATATTGTCCGCTCGCCCCAGTGGGCCACCCGTATCCAGAAAGCGGTATCGGGCAAGGAGTTCCGATCGGCATGGATGTCGGCTCCGCTCTATACCTTCCGCCTGCAATTCGAGGTATTGCGCGAAGCCACGGCCTATCAGGAATTGCAGCAACTGGTCGCGTTCTACAACAACGTGCGCGGCTCGTTCGACTCGTTCCTGTACCGCGATCCGAACGACAACAGCGTCACCGCGCATAGCTTCGGCACCGGCAATGGCGTGCAGACCGCATTCCAGTTGGTTCGCAGCTACGGCGGCAATCTGGAAGCCGTGGGCCAATTGAACGGCGCACCCTCGATCTATATCAACGGCGTGCTACAGGCGACCGGCTACACCATCAGTGCCACAGGACTGGTGACGTTCAGCGTCGCGCCCATCAATGCTGCCGCCTTAACCTGGACCGGCAACTATTACTACCGCTGCCGCTTCCTGCAGGACGCGATGGAATTGAACGAGTTCATGAATTCTCTGTGGGAAGCCAAGAAAGTCGAGTTCATCGGCTCACTCACCCCGAACCGCATCTGATATGAAAACCGCCACACCCGCACTGCTCGCCATGCTCAATGGCGCAGGCAATGCGTATGTCATGGCCGACCTGTACACGCTGACGCTGATCGGCGGCCAGGTGCTACGCTATACCGACTTCGATCTGGACCTGACCGCAGGCGGCAACGTCTATGCCAGCGCCTCGCTCAAGTTCAAGCGCAGCCGGGTGCGCTGGATCGCGGGGCTGGAGGTCGACACACTGGATATTTCCATCTTTGCGTCGACCGCCGATCTCCTGAACGGCTTGCCGTTTCTGGCACAGGTCGAGCGCGGTGTGCTGGATGGTGCCTCGCTGAAACTCGAACGTGGCTGGATGAATCTCGGCAGCACCACCGCTGAAACGCTCACGCTGTTCAATGGCCGGGTGGCGGAAGTCCAGGTCAGCCGCACCGAGGCGCGCATCAAGATCAAGTCCGATCTGGAACTGCTCAACGTCAGGATGCCGCGAAACCTGTACACGCCCGGTTGCCTGTACACCCTGTACGACACCGGCTGCGGTATCAGCCGCGCTGCCTATGCCGTCAACGGCTCGGTAACCGGGGGGGCCAACCGAACCTGGTTCCCGTCAGCACTAACGCATGCGGCCAACTGGTTCGATCTGGGGACAGTGACGTTCACCTCGGGAGCCAACAACGGCATCACGCGCACGGTGCGGGATTTTACGTCAGGGGCATTTTTGTTCTCACAACCTTGGCCGAATGTCCCCGCCATCGGCGACACCTTCACCGCATGGCCCGGCTGCGACAAATCGCAGGCGACCTGCACCGGCAAGTTCGCCAACAAGATGCGTTTCCGGGGTTTTCCGTACATCCCGGTTCCAGAGACATCGATGTGATGAGCATGACTGATGCACAGCGCGCCCGCGTGATCGAGGCAGCACAGGGTTGGCTCAACACGCCCTATCACCACAAGGCGCGCGTCAAAGGGGCCGGTGTCGACTGCGCCCAGTTGCTGATCGGAGTGTACGCCGAAGCGGGCCTGATCGATCCGTTTGATACCGGCGACTACCCGATGGACTGGATGCTGCACCGGGAGGAAGAACGCTTCCTGCTCTGGCTGGAGCACTACTGCGATGTCGTGGCATCCCCTTTGCCCGGCGACATCGCGATCTGGCGGTATGGGCGGACGTTCTCCCACGGGGCGATCGTGACCGACTGGCCCACCATCATCCATGCGTGGCGTCCGGCAGGCCGCGTCGTGATCGGCAGCGCGGATGAGGAAGAACTGGCCGGTCGGCCAGTCAGGCTTTATCGAATCAAGGAATAAACATGGGCGGATTATTCGGCGGTGGCGGACAGAACATTGCCACCAGCGAAACACGCCTCGGTGCAATCCGCTTCCAGACCTCGGCCTTCGGCTACCCGATCCCTATTCTCTATGGCCAGAACCGCATCTCCGGCAACCTGATCTGGTACGGGAATTTCACGCCGATCGCCCATACCACCACCCAAAGCGCCGGTGGCAAGGGCGGCGGTGGCGGCACCAGCAGCAACACGACCTATACCTACACCACAGGGCTCATGATCGGCCTGTGCGAAGGTCAGGTCGCAGGCATCCAGCGCATCTGGCAAGGGAAGAACGTGATGACGCTGGCGCAGGCGCGGCTGACGCAATACGTCGGTGCACCGGGTCAGGCGGCATGGGGATTCCTGACCACCAGTTTTGCCGGACAGGATTTGAATTACCCGAACCTGGCCTACGTCTGCTCCAGCAACTTCGATCTCGGCAACAGCGCCAATCTGCCCAACCTGTCCTACGAGATGGCGGGCAAGCTGCGCTATTCCGCTGCCATCGTCGATGCCAATCCGGCCAGTTTCATTGCAGATTTCCTGACCAACGACAGCTACGGCGCACTGTTTCCAGCAGCGAAGCTCGGCAGCATGACGCAGTTCTCCAACTACTGCGTGGCCAACGGCATCTTCCTGTCGCCCGTAGTTGATGCACAAAAATCTGCCGCCGAATGGATCACGCAGTGGCTCAAGGCGTGCAACTCGACGGTGATCTTCTCCGACGGGGTGCTGAAATTCATCCCCTATGGCGACGAGGCGGTGACCGGCAATGGCGTGACCTTCATGCCCAGCCTCACCCCGCTCTACGACCTGACGGACGATGACTTCATCGGCGATACCGGTTCCGATCCGGTGATCGTTACGCGCACACCGCAGTCGGATGCGTTCAACCGAGTGCAGGTGGAATTCGTAAGCAGAGCGAACAACTACAACCCGGAGATCGCCGAAGCCAAGGATCAGGCCAACATCGAAGCCTACGGCCTGCGTCCGAACAATCCGGTCAAAATACCGGAGATCTGCACGCTGGCCGTGGCACGCCATGTCGCGCAACTGATGCTGCAGCGCGGGCTGTATGTCCGCAACCATTACGAGTTCCGCCTGCCGTGGAAATACGCGCTGCTGGAACCGATGGACATCGTGACCCTGACCGACAGCGCGCTGGGACTCGACCGCGAGCCGGTGCGCATCGTCAGCATCGAGGAAGATGCCGAAGGTCTGCTGTCCGTCCTCGCCGAGGAATTGCCGATCGGTGTGGCGGGTGCGGCCAAATATGTCACGCAGGGCGGCACCGGTTTCCAGATCGACTACAACGCAGCGCCGGGCAACGCCAATGCGCCGGTGATCTTCGAAGCCCCCGACCTGCTCACTGCTGGCAGCGGTCTGGAAATCTGGATCGCCACCTCGGGCGGGGCCAACTGGGGCGGCTATGAGGTGTGGGTGTCGCGCGACAACGCTACCTACCAGCGCGTGGGCGAGATGCACGGCAAGGCACGACACGGAGTGTTGACTGCGGCCATGGCCACCGGCGGCGATCCCGATACGCTGCACAGTCTGGCGGTGGATATATCGGTATCCGGCGGTCAACTGACCGGCGGCACGCAGGCCAATGCCGATGCGCTCAACACGCTCTGTTACGTCGATGGCGAGTTGCTGGCCTTCCAGTCGGCCACGCTGACCGGGGTGGGCAAATACACCCTCGGCACTTGTCTGCGGCGCGGTGCCTATGGCACGACCATCGGTGCGCACAACAAGGGCAGTCTGTTTGCGCGACTGGACAAGGCGATCTTCAAATATCCGTTCACCGCCGACATGATCGGCACACCGGTCTACCTCAAGCTGCTGTCGTTCAACCTCTATGGGGGAGCCAAGCAGACGCTGGATACAGTGCAGCCGATCACCTGGAACGTGACCGGTGCGGCGCTGAAATCGCCGCTGCCGAACGTGACGGGACTGTCCAATGCGTATCGCAACGGACAAACCTTGCTGTCGTGGCAACCGGTGACAGATTTCCGGACGGTGGATTATGAGATTCGTCGGGGCACGAACTGGCAAACCGCCATCGTGCTGGGGCGCACGCCGCTGACCGAATTCGTCATCGCGCAAAACGGCACCTACTGGGTGGCTGCGCATTACAGCAATGCGCAAGGCGTGACGGCCTATTCGGCCACCCCGGTAGACATCACGATCGGCGGTGCGATTCTGCCTGCGAATGTGGTGGCCAGTTGGAATGAGGCAGCGACCGGCTGGGCTGGCACCTGCACCACGCCAGCCTTCCGCGACCCGGTCGAGCAAGCCGTCAAACTGGGTGGCTCGGCGCTGTTCTCGGCCATTCCGCTGATCTCTGCTGCCAACACGGTCGAGTATTACGGCGGGATTGCCACGGGCGGTTATTACCAGATCCCGGTATCGCACGAGATCGACATCGGCACGGCGCAAGCCTGCAATGTATCCGTTGGTGTGCAGGCAGCGTCCGATACGCCGTTTGCGCTGGTGTCGACGATCCCGGTGTTCTCGGCGCAGGCCAGTGTGCAGGGGAATTTCTCGGGCAAGTCGAGTCTGGCGATCTAGATCGACACCGCCCAGAACAACCTCGTCTGGCAAGGCTGGCGACCGTTCGTGCCGGGGCAATACATCGCCCGGCGTTTCCGCTTCCGGGTGAAGCTGATCTCGGCTGATCCGACCGTATCCACCATCCTGACCGGCATGACCTTCTCGGTCGATATGCCCGACCGGGTGGATACCGGTACGGCGCTGGCGGTTCCGGCGGCGGGCAAGGCGGTCGTGTTCGCCACGCCTTTCCAGATCGTACCGAACGTGCAGATCACCATCCTCAACCCTGTGGCCGGAGACGTCATTGCGTTTCCGGCACAACCCACGACGACTGGCTTCACGGTTCAAATCACCAATGCCGGTGTCGGTGTGGCTCGCAATATCAACTGGCTCGCCAAGGGCTATTAGGAGTTCCCATGTCTCAAAACTCTCTCGTCATTGCCGACGGCACGGGCGCGCAGGTGCTCGCCTCCGTCAACAACGCACTGGATACGCTCAAGACCTGTTTCTCCGGAGCCACGCCGCCGGGCACACCCAGTCCCTACCAGTTCTGGGCGGATACCTCGACCGGACTGCTCAAGATGCGCGACGCCGCCAATACTGTCTGGGTACCGATTGCTGCCATGAGCGGTATCGGCGGCAATGTGGTCAAGACGCTCACCGGGGGAACCTACACGCTGACCGAGGCCGAGGGCGAAGCCGCCAGCTTCGAGGTTAACGGCGCACTGACGGCCAACCAGATATTGGTGGTGCCGAACAACATGCCCCCATTCGCCGTGGAAAACCTCACCACCGGCGCATTCACCCTGACCGTCAAAACCGCACTCGGTACTGGCCAGACGATCTCGCAGGGTGAGATTTCGATGCTGTACTGCAACGGCACGAACTGCGAGTTCATCTCGGATACACAGGGCACCTCGCCCAAGCGTGGGACGTATGCGGCGTATCGGTCAGGTGCGGTGCAAACCATGACGGCAGCGGCTTGGAGCCAGATCATTCTGAATACCGCGCTGGTGAACACTAATGGCAGCGCCTTCATCTCGCACAACGCGGCGACTGGCCTTTTCACCGTCCTGCAAAGCGGCCAGTACGAAATCTCGGCGGTGCTCACCGCCATCAACCCGACTGCGGCCTACAACGCCTTCAACGTCGCATTGGCGCTCAACGGCGCGGTCGCGCACTACTTCGGCTGCGGCTACTCATGGGCTGCGGCAGCCGGTCTCAAGATCAGCGTATCAGGCCAGACGACACGCTATCTCGCGGCTGGCACGACTGTCGCGCTGTGGGGCAATCCGAACGTGGCGATGAACGCTGACTTCTGGGGCGACAGTTGGGGTGTTGGCGGCTGCCAGCTTGAGATGGTCTACATGGGTTAAGGAGCAAAGCATGGCAAACATCAACGCACACGGGATGGAGCGAGCCTTCCCGCAATACAAGCTGGATATCGATTACCACCTGGTGGATTTCCATGACGGCAACGGCGTGCAACTGGTCTGGCTGCATGAGCACGATCCAACTCCCGATCTCCACTCCATCGAAGCCGAAACTGCCGTCTGGCAGGCCGAGCAGGACGCTATCGCCTATCGGGACAAACGTGTCGCCGAATATCCGCCGATGCAGGACTACATCGATGCGCAGGTCAAGAAAGCTTCCAGCGATCCTGCCATCCGGGAAGCCGGGCTGGCACAGGAAGCAGCGTACATCTCGGCATGCGCCGCCATCAAAACCAAATATCCGAAGGGAGCAAGCAAATGAATCCGAACACCACTGGTGAACGCGAACACTGGCATGTCGGCAAAGAAATCCCGCTGGCGCTGATCGTGGCGATCGTCACCCAGACCGCCACCGGCATCTGGTGGCTGTCCAGCGTGTCGAGCAAATTGGACAACCTGTCCGGTCAGGTAAAGGAGATGCGCGACGAGCGCTACACCCGGAATGACGCCATGCGCGATGCCGCACTGGTCAATCAAATGATGCATGACATGGATCGCCGTGTCACCACTCTGGAAGCGAGGAAAAAATGATCGACAGTCGTGATCTGAATGAACTGGCCCCACCTGCCCGCAAACGCGCGGAGGCCTTCTTTGCGGCGTGTGCCGCCGATTCGGAATTGCGGGCACAGGGCATCACGGTGATCGCCACCAGCACCTATCGTGATTTCGAAGCACAGAGCTCGATCTACGCGCGCGGCAGGACCAGTCCCGGCAAGGTGGTAACCAATGCCCGCGCCGGGGACAGCTGGCACAACTGGCGTTGCGCTTTCGATGTGCTGCCGTTGCGTTGCGGCAAACCTGTCTGGGGCACTACCGGTACTGACCGTGCCGTGTGGCAGCGGCTCGGGGAGATCGGCGAAGCCTGCGGGCTGGAATGGGCGGGTCGCTGGACAACCTTCCGGGAGATGGCGCATTTCCAGTACACCTGTGGACTGACGCTGGCGGATTTCAAGGCTGGCAAAACGATGATGGCATGAGGAGGCAACAATGAGTGACTTTGATTGGAAGAAAGCGGTGGCGACCATTGCACCGAGTCTGGCAACCGCGCTGGTACCGGAACTGGGATTGGCCGGAGTCGCCATCCGGGCGATCGGTGAAGCAGTCGGCGTACCCAACGCGACCGAGCAACAGGTGTCCGCTGCGATTGCGCAGGCCACGCCTGCCGACCTGCTTGCTATCAAGCAGGCCGATCAGCAGTTCGAGAAGGACATGGCTGCCATCGGTGTCGATCTGGCCAAGATCGCTGCCGAAGACCGCGCCAATGCGCGCGACCGGGAAATCAAAACCGGCGACAGTTGGACGCCGCGCATCCTCGCTGCCATCGTGGTCGTTGGGTATTTGTCTGTGCAGTGGTACATCTTGTCTCACATCGTACCGCAGGAGATGCGGGAGATAGTGCTCTAAATAGTTTAAAATGATTTTTTGGCCGAAATCGGTCGAAAATATTTAAAATATTGATACATGGGAAATCGGGCGAATTTGGCCGAATTTCCGGAAAATCCTTAA
>JACPVZ010000161.1 GCA_016197305.1 Nitrosomonadales bacterium
CTGACAGCAAGCGCCTCGCAAATCGAGCTGACCTACTTCCACGAGGACGGCCGCGATGAACACCAACTGCTCTTCTTCGGCCCGAGCGATGAATCCATCCAACTGGCGCAACGACAGCACATGATCGAAGACGTTGCCGGACTGCTCTCCCGCCATTTCAGCCAAGAAGATGTCGCGCAAGTCACCACACTGGTCAATGACCTGTTCGACCGCGATCTGAAAAAACGCAAGAGCGCCGAGGCCAAGCACGATATCCCGCCGTCGGGCGGAAGCCTGCTGCCTTTCCCCAAGAAAAACCTGCACTAGCGTTCCAGGGGATGCGGCGTCCTGCGCATCCACGTCACCTGCAGGCGCTCCTCGGCCAGTCGCCGATTTTTCCCATCCGCCGAACTTACAAATCACTTCATGAATGAAGAACTGAACCATCAACCATGCTGAACAAACTCACTGACTTTCTCGCTACACTCATCCCTCCCACCGCCGAGAGCCGCCCCGAACACACCCTGCAACTGGCCACCGCGGTGCTATTGATCGAAGTCATGCGCTCGGATGACGAAAGCACGGACGAAGAACAGGCAACGGTACTGAACATCCTCAAGCAACGCTTTCATCTGGCGGATACGGAAGTGGCGAAACTGACTGAACTGGGACACCAAACGGTAAAGGATACCAACGATTTTCACCAGTTCACCTCGCTGATCAACAAAGAACTGTCACCGCCCGAAAAGGTGCGCATCATCGAATACATGTGGCAGGTAGCCTATGCCGACAGACAGATCAGCGCGCACGAAAACCATCTCATGCGCAGGATTGCCGACCTGCTCCACATTTCACACGGCGACTACGTAGCCGCCAAAATGCGCGCCAAGCCGACTGACCTGCAATAATGATGGGCGACACGGATTGAAGAATTGAAAAGCGCGAGATTGATCACGCCACCGGAATACACGATGATGAATCATGGTTAATGGGGCGCTGCCCCTTTTAATTCTTGATGCTTCGGCGGTGCCGGCGAAAAATAACTCGCCGCGATCACCAGCAGTGCAATGCCAATCAGCGAGGCCGTCCACATCACCGTGCCCTTGTTGGCTAGGTCTATCATCATCAACTTCACCCCGACAATCGCCAGCAGGCTGAACCCTGTGAACCACAAGGAGCGCTGGCTGTGCTGCGTGGCGTAAATCATCAGGCTGATTGAGGTCACAGTCCAGATCAGCGATAGGATGGCGTGCATCAGGTAGGAGTGCATCAGCACGTCAATTTGGAAAGGTACGTCACCCCAGTAATGTGCCATGCGCGCAGCCAGCGTGGTGAGCCACAAGAATGCCCCCAGATAACACCCCAGCCTGATTGGCTCTATCAATGAACCGGCGGGTTGTGCTCCGGGTTTGCTGTTGGTCCATTTCCAGCATGTGTACAACACAAACAAGGCAACCAGGTCGAAGGGGTTAAGCAGCGGAATGTAGGGCAGGCCGGAGCCATCTCCGGAATTTTGAGTGCAGGTGAGCATCAGCCAGCCAGCGCAGGCAATGACAATAGGTACACATCCGGTCAGCCGATAATCGGCGGCGGCACTCGAGGCCGGCCACAGCCCGAAGTTGAGCGCAGTGCGCACGATATGGATCGCGGCAGCCAGTGTCGCGCCCCACGCCAGCAGCGGCCAGAGCGGGTTGCCGGGTGCAAGAGTATCGGCGAGCCAGGCCAGTTCATTGGCTGTGAGACCGACCAGCAGCCACAGCATCAGCAGGTGGCGTTGCGCCAGCAATAGTCCCACTGCCGGCTGTTCATGGCGCGGTTCGTGTTGCCTCATGATCCAGTAATGCACGGCCACTGCTGCGGGGAATACCAGCGTGAGCGCACCATACATCACATGGTCATACTGCATCTGGCTTGCCGCCGCGATCAGCGCAATGGCTGCGAAATGCACCAGCGCAGTGGCGCGCATCGCGGTCCAGTTCCAGTGTTTCCCAGCCACCTCAAACATCACCGCGGCCACTGTAAACAAGCCCAGCTGCGGTGCCAATATGTCCGGCATGCCGCGAACGTTTTGAAGTCTCTTACTTGTGCCTGCTGATGCTGTGGCTGCTGGTCGGTCTCACAGCCAATGAACTGGCCTGGCTCGCCGATACTCTTGCACCCGGCAAC
>JACPVZ010000162.1 GCA_016197305.1 Nitrosomonadales bacterium
CTGACCCAGGGCGGAGTGATGGTTGTCATCTCGGCGTCCATCACCACCAATGGCATGAGCAATCGCAAGCGAGCTGCGGGCGACACCTTTGACAGCAATTGGCTCATGGACGCAACGGGCCGCCCAACCAACGACCCTGCCGTGCTGTCCGCCAAGCCGCCCGGCACATTGCTGCCGGTGGGCGGGCTTGACCACGGCCACAAGGGCTATGGACTGGCGCTGCTGGTTGAGTCGATCACCGCCGGTCTGGCAGGGCACGGCCGCGCTGATCCGCCCGAGGGCTGGGGTGCTACCGTGCACATCACGCTGCACGACCTGAACGCATTTGGCGGCAAGGCTGCCTTCCTGCGCCAGATGGACCATATCGCGCAGCAGTGCCGCGCCAGCACGCCGATTGACCCCGCACGGCCCGTGCGGCTGCCCGGCGAAGGCGGCCTGAAGCGGCGCGATGTGCAGTTGAGAGATGGCGTTGTGCTGCATGCATCCATTGCCGAATCGTTGCGCGACGCGCAGCAGCGCTATGGCGTTGCTTTGGAGGACGCCCGCCTATGACCACCGTCGATGCCCTGCGACTGGCGCCCTTTCACCTGGACGAGGCAGCGATTCAATGGGTCGAAGGCTGGTTGCGCCGCCTGACCACCGAACAGAAGGTGCGCCAGCTGTTCAACTTGCCGGCGCACAGTGACGACGCCGAACGCACCGCCGTGCTGGCGGGCCTTCAGGTGGGTGGCATCACGCGCTACGGCGGGACGGATCTTGAGAACAACTGGCGCGCCGCGCGTACGCTGATCGAAAGCGCCGAAATTCCGTTGCTGATCAGCGGCGACATCGAGGGCGGTGCCATCGGCATGCCGTTTGGCACGCCCATGCCCAATCAGCTCGGCCTGGCCGCCACCGGCTCCACGGCGCTCAACGGCGAGGCGGTGGAAGTGCTGGCGCGTGAGGCACGCGCCATGGGTTTCAACTGGACCTTCACGCCCGTCCTTGACATCAACGCCGCCTTTCGCAGTGCGATCGTCGCCACCCGGTCCTATGGGTCCGACCCGGACACCATCCTGAAACACGCACTTGTCAACATGCGCACCTTCCAGCGCCATGGCATCGCCGCCACGGCCAAGCATTGGCCGGGTGAGGGCTTTGACGACCGTGACCAGCACCTGGTGACCACGATCAACCCACTGGACATGGCCGCCTGGCGCGCCAGCTTCGGCCGACTGTATCGAGGCCTGATCGACGCCGGCGTGATGTCGGTCATGTCGGCCCACATTGCGTTGCCTGCCTGGGCCCGGCAGCACGGTGCCAGCGGCCTGGAGGCCCTGCGCCCGGCCTCGGTCTCAAAATTGCTGAATCAGGACCTGCTGCGTGGTGAGCTCGGCTTCAACGGTCTGATCGTCTCGGACGCCAGTGGCATGGCCGGCCTGTCGGCCTGGGCACCCCGTGCGCAATCCGTGCCCGAGGTGATCGCGCATGGATGCGACGTGCTGCTTTTTCCAGGGCCGTTTGAAACGGACTTGGGGCACATCATGGCGGCGCTGTCGGACGGCCGCCTGAGCGAAGTGCGCATCGAAGAAGCGGTAACGCGCGTGCTGGGCCTGAAGGCGGCACTGGGCCTGCATCGCAAGTCCCTGGATGAACTGCTGCCGCCGCTGGACGCAGCGCGCAATACAGTGCGCTGCCCGGAGCATCTGGGCGTCGCGGCCCGCGTTTCGGCGGCGAGTGTCACACTGGTGAAAGACGTCAAGTCCACCTTGCCGCTGCGGGTTGAAAAACACCGTCGGGTGGTGGTGATGACGGACCCGCAACGCGTCGGCTTTGCCGGGCATGGGGCCATGGAATTGCAGGTGCAGGCACTGCTGACGCAGCGTGGGTTCGAGGTGCGCGCCTTTGACCCTGAGCAGCCGCCCACGCCCGCCGACACGGACCTGGTGCTGTACCTGCTGGCGCAGGAGTCGCTGCTGTCGCGCTCGCACATCTACATGGACTGGGCGCGCATTCAGGGTGACTGGCGCGGTGCGATGCAGCGCTACTGGCACACCCTGCCGTGCGTGCTGGTGTCCTTCGGGCACCCCTACTACATGTACGACGCGCCACGCATGCCGTCCCCTGTAGTTGCGGGCGAAGGCGCGGAACAGATCATCGACGTGCGCAACGCGTTTACGATGGTCAGCATGATGCAGGATGTCGTGAAACACGGCACGGCAACCCGCGCGATGCAACTCGGCCGCCAAGACCTGGCCGGCAAGACCGGCACGACCAGCGACTCTATCGACGCATGGTTTTGCGGCTTCCAACCCACCTTGGTGGGCATTTCCTGGATGGGCTTCGATCAGCCACGCAGCTTGGGCGACAAGGAAACCGGCGGCGGCGCCGCCCTGCCAATATGGATGAGCTACATGGAAAAGGTGCTGAAAGACGTCCCGCAGGCTCAATACAGCATGCCCGACAACATGATTGCCGCACGCATTAACGAGTCCGGACGTCGCGATGAGAATGGTTCACTGATCGAATACTTTTATCAGGAAAACCTCCCCACCGAACAGTCCGCCCCTCTGCCCGGCGAAGGTGCCAGACCGGCCGATATGGCCAAGGATCAACTGCTCTGACCACACATGCCAAAGGAAAACTCCCACAAACGCGACCTGATGCGCGAACAACTCGCGCATCAGGCTGCAAAACTGATGGCTGAAGACGGCATCACCGACCATGCCTTTGCCAAGCGCAAAGCCGCACGACAGCTCGGCGCGGCGGACACCCACCACCTGCCCAGCAATCAGGAAGTGGATGATGCCCTACACAGCTACCGCGTGCTCTACCAGAATGACAGCCATCCTGCCGCCCTGCGCCAATTGCGCGAAGAAGCGCTGGAAACCATGCTGCGATTGGCAGAGTTCCACCCCTATCTGACCGGCTCGGTGTTAAGCGGCTCCGCCGGCATGCATTCCGACATCAACCTGATGCTGTTTTCCGATGACGAAAAAGCCGTATTGTTGTTCCTGCTCAAACACAAGCTCGATTTCGAAGATGGGGAATGGCGGGTCAAAATAGGCGGGCACGAAGAAACCGTGCCGAGCTACACGCTGACCAGCGAGGCCGGCACGCAGACCCACATTGTCGTACTACCTGAAAACGCCCGGTATAGCGGCAGCCGCCACCCCGAAACCCATGCGGATATCGCGGCGGTAGAAGCGCTGCTGGCAAGTTAAAGCGTTAATTACGCGGGCACCGGGGATTGCGATCGTCCACGCGTCTGACAAGGCCTGTTTTCAACCTTTTAGCCACCTTGCCGCATCCAGCGCGAAATAAGTCAGTATCCCGTCCGCACCTGCACGCTTGAATGACAGCAACGCTTCCAGCACGCAGGCCTCTTCGTTCAGCCAGCCGTTCTGCGCGGCGGCCTTGAGCATCGCATATTCGCCGCTGACCTGATAGACAAAGGTAGGCGCCTTGAACTCGTCCTTCACGCGGCGGACGATGTCCAGGTAAGGCATGCCCGGCTTGACCATCACCATGTCGGCACCTTCCTGCAAGTCCAGGCCGACTTCCCACAGCGCCTCGTCGGAATTGGCCGGATCCATCTGGTAGGTGTATTTGTTACCCTTGCCCAAGTTGCCCGCCGATCCGACGGCATCACGGAACGGACCGTAAAAACTCGATGCGTATTTGGCAGAATAAGCCATGATCCGAGTGTAGATGTGTTTGTGCTCATCCAGCGCACCGCGCACCGCGCCGATGCGCCCGTCCATCATGTCGGAAGGTGCGACAATATCGGCTCCGGCTGCAGCGTGAACCTGTGCCTGCCGGGTCAGCACGGCGATGGTCTCGTCGTTGAGCACATAGCCGCTGTCATCCAGCAGGCCGTCCTGGCCGTGGCTGGTATAAGGATCGAGCGCGATATCCGTCATCACGCCGAGATCGGGGAAATTCTTTTTCAGTTCGGCCACCACGCGTGGCACCAGGCCGTTCGGATTGTAAGCTTCACGCGCATCCAGGCTTTTCAGCGGCGCATCGATCACCGGAAACAGCGCCATCACCGGCACCCCCAGCTTGACGCATTGCTCGGCATCCTTCAGCAACAAGTCCAGAGTCTTGCGTTGCACCCCCGGCATGGACTTCACATCCTCGACTCTATTGCTGCCCTCCAGCACAAAAACCGGGTAGATGAAATCTGCCGGAGTGAGTATGTGCTCTCGCATCAAGTCGCGTGAAAACGCATCACGGCGCATACGGCGCATACGAGTTTGAGGGTACTGTCCGAATATCTGCATAATTTTTCCTTAAAAAAACAAATTTTTTGGAACTATTTTCAAAACCGCCTATCAGAGGTAGCGAATGATGATGAATCATTCCACGTTTCTCCTCCCTGAGCGTGTATCTTAACCCTGTTAAGATGTTTGGCCCCCGGCTAGTCTGGGGGCATTTTTTTGCCTGTTAGTTCTTCAACCAGCCGGCAATCACACCTTCCGCCTCTTCCACACCCTGCTTTTTCAAACTGGAGAAGAGCTGTACCGAGCACTGGGGGAAATGCTCGTTCAGATGTGATTTTACGCGACTTAAGGTCAGCGTGGCTTGTTGCCGGCTGAGTTTGTCCGCTTTGGTCAGCAAAATATGCACCGGCTTGCCGGTCGGCGCAAACCAGTCCAGCATGTTTTCATCCAGCTCGGTCAGCGGATGGCGTACGTCCATGATCACCACCAAACCGCTCAATTCTTCACGAGTCTGCAGATACTTGCTCAGCAACCCTTCCCAATGACGCTTGCTTTCAGGAGGCACTTTGGCATAACCGTAACCAGGCAAGTCCACCAAAAAGTTACCATTACCCAAGGAAAAGTAATTGAGGTGCTGTGTGCGGCCTGGCGTCTTACTGGTGTATGCCAAGCGCACGTGATTGGCCAGCGTGTTGATCGCACTGGATTTTCCCGCATTGGAGCGTCCGACGAACGCCACCTCCCTGCCGCCGTGCATCGGCAGGTCCTGCAAATGGTTGACGGTGGTATAAAACGCCGCTTGCGAGAATAGCCCCATTACTTCCAGGCCGCAAAAATCTTGTCTGCAGCAGCAATGGTCGCATCGATGTCGGCATCGGTATGAGCCGCCGAAACGAAGCCCGCCTCGAAGGCAGACGGCGCAAGGTATACACCCTCATTCAGCATCGCGTGGAAGAAGCGGTTGAATGCGTCCTTGTCGCTGGCCATGACCTCGGCATATGAGGTCGGCACCTTGCTGCTGAAATACAGGCCGAACATACTGCCTATGGATTGGGCGCTGAATGGGATGCCGTGCTTCTTTGCGCTGGCTGCAATGCCTTCTGTCATCTGCTTGGCAATTTTGGTCAGGCGCTCGTAGAAGCCCGGCGCTTGCACCAGCTTCAGCGTGGCCATACCGGCGGCAACCGCCACCGGGTTGCCGGACAGCGTGCCAGCCTGATACACCGCACCCAGCGGCGCCAGGCACTGCATGATCTCGCGCCGTCCGCCGAATGCAGCAGCAGGCAGCCCCCCGCCCATCACCTTGCCGAGCGTGACCAGATCCGGCTTGATACCGAAGTGGCCGTGCGCACCCTGCAGGCCGACGCGGAACCCCGACATCACTTCGTCGAGGATCAGCACCGCACCGTGTTTTGTACAAAGATTGCGCATCGCATCGAGGAATTCGCGCTTGGGCAGAATCAGGTTCATGTTGCCCGCAACCGGCTCGACGATCACAGCCGCAATCTCGTTGCCGTACTCGGCAAAGGCTTTTTCCAGCCCGGCTGCGTCGTTGTAGTCCAGCACCGTGGTCAGCGCCGCGATCTCGGCAGGCACCCCGGAAGAGCTAGGCTGGCCGAATGTCAGCGCACCAGAACCGGCCTTGACCAGCAACCCATCGGAGTGACCGTGGTAGCAGCCTTCGAATTTGATGATACGGCTGCGCCCTGTAAAGCCGCGCGCCAGGCGTATCGCGGTCATCGTTGCCTCGGTGCCTGAACTGACCAGACGCACCATTTCCAGGCTGGGCAGAATCTTGCACAGCAGCTCTGCGATTTCCAGCTCGGCGGCTGTTGGCGCACCAAAACCCAAGCCCTGTGCGGCAGCATCCTGCACTGCCTTCACCACCTCGGGGTGGCAATGTCCGACGATCATCGGACCCCACGAATTAACGTAGTCGATATAGCGCTTGTCGTCCGCATCCCACACATAAGCACCCTTGCCACGCTTGAAGAACAGCGGCGTTCCGCCGACGGAACGAAACGCGCGCACCGGCGAATTCACGCCACCCGGAATGATTTTTTGAGATTCATCAAACAACTCTTGATTGTGCGAGGCCATGTCGTGTCTTTCTGTCCTAAGTGGTTTTAAGAAAAATTTAAATTTGCAAACTGCTGCGCCGCATCCCTGATATCCAACGCGTCAAATACTGCCGAAATCACTGCCAGTGCATGCGCCCCGGCCTCCAGTAATTGGCCGGCATTCTGCAGGTCTATCCCGCCGATCGCGACCAACGGAACCGCAAGCTCTGCGCGCGCCAGACGCAACAAATGCGGCGTGGCGACTACCGCCTCCGGCTTCACCCTGGAAGGGAAAAAACTGCCGAATGCCACATAATCCGCGCCCAGACTCACCGCTTCGCAAGCCAGAGCGGCGCGATTATAGCAAGATACGCCGATAATTTTGCTGCCGCCCAATACTGCACGCGCCTCGGCCACGCCGCCATCTGCGTCCCCCAGATGCACGCCATCCGCATCGACTTGGCGCGCCAATACAACGTCATCGTTAATGATCAGCGGGACAGAAAACTGGCGGGTCAATTCGCGCAGGGCGCCGGCCTGTTCCAGGCGCAGGGTGACATCGGCAACCTTGTTACGATACTGCAGCACGCTCGCACCACCGAGCAATGCCAGATTGACCTTGTGCAACAACTCCGCCGTGCTCTGTTCGTCCGGCGTAATCGCGTACAGGCCGCTAATTCGGGCGGCCGGTTTGTGGCTCATCCTCTTCGCCGCGCGCCCAGAACAAGCGATCCGGAATATGCTGCCCCATGCCGGGGCGGAACCCGGCATTCAGGGTTTGCCAAGTGTATTCCTGAGCCTCCTTGACCGCATCAGGCACCTCCACGCCTTGCGCCAGCAGCGCTGCAATTGCCGCAGCCAGCGTGCACCCCGAACCATGATATATGCTGGGCAATCGTGCCCAGCTGTTGCTGCTCAGCACGCCGCGTTCCCCGTACAGCGTGTTAATCACCTTGGGTGTCTGTTCGTGGGTGCCGGTGATCAGCACATACTCGCAGCCCAAACGCAGGATGCGCTTGGCGCACTCTTCCAGCCTGGGGTCATCTTCGTCATTGTCTTCATCGAGCGCGAGGCGGCGCGCCTCGATACTGTTCGGCGTGATGATCGTGGTCTGCGGAATCAGCAACTCGCGCATCGCATCCAGCATGTCCTCATTGGCCAGCTCATCGCCGCGCCCCGAAGCCAGCACCGGATCCAGCACCAGCGGCACATCCGGGTAGTCGGCCAACACCTCGGCGATCGCCACGATGTTTTCCACGCTGCCGAGCAGGCCGATCTTGAACGCGGCCACCGGCACATCCTCGAGCATCGCGCGCGCCTGATCCACCACCCATTCCGGGTCTATCGGCAGCACATCATCCACCCCGCTGGTATCCTGCACCGTGATCGCGGTAATCACCGACAGCGGATGGCATCCCATGCTGGCGATGGTCAACAGGTCGGCCTGCATCCCTGCACCGCCGCTGGGGTCGGTGGCGGCAAAACTCATTACTAACGGGAAGGATTCTGACATGGCAGGAGTCGGTGGGTTAGGCCAGTTGGCACCGGTATTTTAACCCATACAGCAGGTTTGGGTGGCGCGCATCAAGCCCCGGACCGATGCTTATCAAGATAATTGGCTATCGCGGCAAAGTCGGTAAACGCCAGATTCTCGGCACGCAGCTGTGCGTTGATATCCAGCCGCGCAAAATCTTCCTCGCTTAAATAATCACGCAGCGTATTGCGCAGCGTCTTGCGGCGCTGGCCAAAGGCGGCACTGACGAGCCGCGCAAACAGCGCTTCGTTGCGCACCACAATTTCAGCTGCCGGCAGCGGGATCATGCGCACTATCGCTGAATCGACCTTGGGCATCGGACGAAACGACTGCGGCGGCACATCGAGCAGTTTTTCCATATGGAAGCGATATTGCAGCATCACCGACAGCCTCCCATATGCAGGTGTCGAAGGCTCCGCCACCATGCGCTCGACCACTTCGTTCTGCAGCATGAAATGCATATCTTTAATCCTCTCCGCATAAGCGGCGAAGTGAAACAGCAACGGCGACGAGATGTTGTATGGCAGATTGCCCACAATGCGCAGCGGCGCCCCCAGCGTGGAAAAATCGAACTCCAGCGCATCGCCGGCATGAATGACAAGCTTAACTTTCGGATCGTTCTGCGGATAATCGTGTTCGAGTCGCGCGATGATGTCGCGATCGATCTCCACCACATGCAAGCGCTTCAGGCGCTTCACCAACGGACGCGTCAGCGCACCCAGCCCGGGACCGATTTCCACGATATTGTCGTCCGCTTCCGGGCGGATCGCACTGACAATGTCGGCAATGATTTGTTCATCGACCAGAAAATTCTGGCCAAAACGCTTCTTGGCTTGATGGCTCATCGCAAACAACCCCGCTTGCGTTTCGGCGCAGGCTCATATGCGAAGCATGTGACGCCAAAGCCAAAATATTTCTTTGCCTTATGCACCACAGCGGCGCTCCTGATGTGCCATTTGTGCGGCA
>JACPVZ010000163.1 GCA_016197305.1 Nitrosomonadales bacterium
CCGTTACTGGTACTGCCGCCGCCCTTTTTTGATGCCATGCTATATGCTCCTTATTACGCCCGGGACTAAGTCCGGAATTAAGCAGAGATACCGTCGATGCGGATCTCGGTGTAGTTTTGACGATGCCCCTGGTTCTTCTGGTAGTGCTTGCGGCGGCGCATCTTGAAGATGCGTACCTTGTCGCCGCGGCCATGGGACACGATCGTCGCTTTGACGGATGCGCCGGCCAGCAAAGGCTTGCCGACGGACAGCTTGTCGCCGTTGGCTACCATGAGTACCTTGTCCAGCACGATGGCGCTGCCAACCTCGCCGACGATGGTTTCGACTTTCAGAGTTTCGCCGGAAGTGACGCGATATTGCTTACCACCGGTTTTAATGACTGCGTACATAACAACCTCGATTACTATTGTGATTTCTGGGCGATTTTTCGCGAAGGCGCGGATTATACATAATTATCCGCGCCCGTCAAAATCCTTTTTGTGAGCAAAGCAGCTCGGGTTTCGAAGAACTCCGGATTCCGGGCAGAACCGGATTGTGTCCAGGCCCAAAGCCTTATCTTGCTGGCCGGAAAGCGGATTTCCTTGCCGGCGTCGCGGCCGGGTTAACGGCTCATCGAGTCGAAGAACTCGGCGTTGTTCTTGGTCGCCTTGATCTTGTCGAGCAGGAATTCCATCGCCTCCAGCTCGTCCATCGGGTAGAGCAGCTTGCGCAGCAGCCAGATGCGCTGCAGGATGTCCTGCTTGATCAGCAGTTCTTCCTTGCGGGTGCCGGAGCGGTTGACGTTGATCGCCGGATAGATGCGCTTCTCGGCCATGCGTCTATCCAGATGGATCTCCATGTTGCCGGTGCCCTTGAACTCTTCATAGATCACATCGTCCATCCGCGAGCCGGTATCCACCAGCGCGGTGGCGATGATGGTCAGCGAGCCGCCTTCCTCAATGTTGCGGGCCGCGCCGAAGAAACGCTTGGGGCGGTGCAGCGCGTTGGCGTCCACGCCGCCGGTCAGCACCTTGCCGGAGGAAGGGATCACGGTGTTGTAGGCGCGCGCCAGACGGGTGATGGAGTCGAGCAGGATGACCACGTCTTTCTTGTGTTCGACCAGGCGCTTGGCTTTTTCCAGCACCATTTCGGCGACCTGCACATGGCGCGTGGCCGGCTCGTCGAAGGTGGAGGCGACCACCTCGCCGCGCACGGTGCGGCTCATCTCGGTTACTTCTTCAGGGCGTTCGTCGATCAGCAGCACGATCAGCGTGGCATCCGGGTTGTTTGACGAGATTGAATGCGCGATATGCTGCAGCATCACGGTCTTGCCGGATTTCGGCGAGGCCACCAGCAGGCCGCGCTGGCCTTTGCCTATCGGTGCGACGATGTCGATGATGCGGCCGGTGACGTTCTCCTCGGCCTTGATGTCGCGTTCCAGGATCAACGGCTCGGTGGGGAACAGCGGGGTCAGGTTCTCGAACAGGATCTTGTTCTTGGCGTTTTCCGGGGGCTCGCCGTTGACCTTGTCCACCTTGACCAGCGCGACATAACGCTCGCCGTCCTTTGGGGTGCGGATCTCGCCGTCGATCGAATCGCCGGTATGCAGGTTGAAGCGGCGGATCTGGCTGGGACTGACATAGATGTCGTCCGGGCCGGCCAGATAGGAAGTGTCAGGGGAACGCAGGAAGCCGAAACCATCCGGCAAAATTTCCAGTGTGCCATCGCCAAATATGCTCTCGCCCTTCTTCGCCTGACTCTTCAACAACGCGAAGATCAGATCCTGTTTGCGCATTCGGTTGGCATTGTCGATCTGATTGGCCGCGGCCATTTCAACGAGTTCGGTAACGTGTTTGTTTTTTAAGTCGGATAAGTGCATAGCGATGCGAGCGTGTTGATAGGACGAAGGGATATGGTCGAACCGGGTGGGGGATAGCCACCCGCGTGGCTTACAGCGTATTCGTTGTTTTTAATTTTGATTGCTGGATGACGAAACTGGAAGGCACTGCGGGTGCGACAGTAAACGCTTTAGATGTGGCTGTCAATAAATGCCGTCAATTGGGATTTGGACAGGGCGCCGACCTTGGTCGCCTCGATATTGCCGTTTTTGAACAGCATCAGGGTCGGGATGCCGCGGATGCCGAACTTGGCGGGCGTCTGCTGGTTTTCGTCGACGTTCAGCTTGGCGACGCTCAGGCGGCCGGAGTACTCCTTGGCGATCTCGTCCAAGATGGGGGCGATCATCCGGCATGGGCCGCACCACTCGGCCCAGTAATCCACCAGCACGGGCAGCGGGGACTGGAGGACTTCGGCGTCAAAGGTGGCATCGGAAACATAATGGATATGTTCGCTCATGTTTGGGTCTCGCTTTGGATATTAGGGTTGGTTCGGGATGCTGCACGAGGTCAGGTTGGGGTGGAACCCGTCATTTCAAGCGGCATGCTAACCAAAAACACCTCTGCTGTGAAGTGCGTTAAATTGTTGCGGCTCTGATAAAATACGCCGCTATCGATTTCCGGGAGTACTCAGATGACCTATGTTGTAACCGAAGCCTGTATCAAATGTAAATATACCGACTGCGTGGACGTGTGCCCGGTCGATTGTTTCCGCGAGGGGCCGAACTTTCTGGTGATCGATCCGGACGAGTGCATCGATTGCACGCTGTGCGTGGCGGAATGCCCGGCCGAGGCGATCTATGCGGAGGATGACCTGCCCGAGGATCAGCGCAAGTTCACCGCGCTGAATGCCGAACTGGCGAAGCAGTGGAAGCCTATCGTCGAGAAGCAGGATGCGCCTGCCGATGCCGACGAGTGGAAGGGCGTGAAGGACAAGTTGCACCTTTTGGAACGTTAAAACCATATTGAATATGGAGTCCGTGAAAAACAGCGGCACGCATACAGCGGCCGCTGTTTTTTTTGACGCAGTCGCGCGCCGCATCCTCGATGCGCACGGCGCCGCTCTTCCCGACCTGCGCGGCATTGTTATCCTGCTGCCCAATTTTCATGCCGTGCAACCGCTGGCTCAGGCGCTGATGCGCGTGGCGCAACGCCCCGCGTTGTTGTTGCCGCAGATGGTGACGCTGAACGATTGGGCGCAAGGCGTCGCGCTGGATGCGCCCATGAGCACCGACAGCCAGCGCAGCGCGCTGCTGTACCAGCACCTGCGCAAACAGCAATGGTTCGGGAACGCCGAGCTGTGGGGCATGACGCAGGAGCTGCTCAAGCTGTTCGACGAGCTCACCTATTCCTTGAACGAATTGCCGGGCGAGGCCGAGGCGTTCGCCGCTGTGGTGCAGCAGGCCTACCAGGCGCGGCGGAACAGCACGCTGCAGCTGGAGGCCAGGCTGGTGTTCGAACTGTGGCACGCGATGCAGAGCGGCGCGGAGCTGGATGCGGCGCGCGCCTACCAGCAGCGCCTGGCAATGCTGGCGAAAAAGGCGGAACGCCCTTTGTACGTGCTGCGTACTTCCGATTGGGATGCGGTTGAGCAGCGCTTCCTCGATGAGTACGGGCAGCATGCGATGGTGAAGGTGTTCGATCTGCGCGAGATGGAGACACAAAGCGGTGCACCGCTGTTCTTTGCGGCGACCTCGCTGGAACAGGAAGCCCGCGCCGCGGCGCTGCAGGTGCGGCACTGGCTGGCGGCCGGCAAACGTGACATCGCGATTGTCGCGCAGGATCGCGTCGTTGCGCGGCGCATGCGGGCCTTGCTGGAGCGTGCCGAGGTGCTGGTGGCGGACGAGACCGGCTGGACCTTCTCCACGCTGTCGGTGAGCACGGTGCTGGATCGCTGGCTCACCGCGCTGCAAAGCGACTTTTACCATCATGATCTGCTCGACCTGCTCAAGTCCCCATATATATTTGCCGAGATGACCGCCGGAGAACGCAAGGCGGCGGTATACCGGCTGGAGCAACTGCTGCGCAAGCAGGGCGTGGTGCAGGGGCTGGAGGCATTCATCGCGCTCGCCGGACCCGAGATTACGTTGCATCAGCCGTTGGCGCGGCTGCGCCAGGCTGCGGCGCTGCTGGAGCAGAACGGGAAGCGCACGCTGGCGGAATGGCTGGAGGCGTTGCTGGAGAGCCTGAACGTGCTGGGCATAGACACCGGGCTGCAGCAGGACGATGCGGGGCAGCAGCTGTTGCGCGCGCTGGCGACCTGGCGGCAGGAGTTGCATGGCGACGCGGGCCGCTACCGTTACAGCGAATGGCGGCGCTGGCTGGCGCAGCAACTGGATACGCAGACTTACCGCGACAGCGGCATAGACAGCACGGTGTGTTTCACCCACCTGGCCGCGACGCGCTGGCGCGCCTTCGATGCGGTGCTGCTGCTGGGCTGCGATGCCGAGCATCTGCCTGGCGTGGCCGACGGCGGGCGCTGGTTCAACGACGCGGTGCGCGCAGCACTCAACCTGCCGACCCGCAGCAGTCACGCGGTGCGGCAACGCGACGACCTGCGGGCGCTGCTGGCGATGAACGATACCGTGCTGGTCACCTGGCAAAAAGACCAGCAAGGCGAAGCAAGGTTGTTGAGCCCGTTCCTGCAGATACTGCGCGATGCTCACGAACAATCCCATCGCGACGACCTGGCCGAGCGCGAGTTGCCCGCGTTGCTCGCGGCGGAAGAGGCGTATCAGGTTTTGCTGCCGCTATCGGCGCAGCCAGCCCCTAGCCCTTCGGCCATGCTCAGCACAGGCGTGGGGGAGGTTGTGCCGGACAGTGTGTCCATCAGCGCCTACAACTCGCTGGTCGCCTGCCCCTATCAGTTCTATGCGCGGCATATCCTGCGCCTGAACGAGCTCGACGAGGTGCAGGAAACCATAGAGAAGCGCGACTACGGCGAGCGTGTGCACGGCATACTGCAGCGCTTTCACGAGCGCTATCCGCAGGTGAGCGGCCAGGACGGCGCAGCGATGGATGCCGCGCTGCGCCAGATCAGCGAGGAGGTGTTTGCCGATTTGCTGGCGCAGGATTTTGCCGCGCGTGCCTGGCTGGCGCGCTGGTACAAATCCTTGCCTGCCTACCTCGAATGGCAGGCGGAGAACGAGGCGGCAGGCTGGCGCTATGCCGAATCCGAAAGCACGTTCGACTGGCAATTGGAAGGCATACGCCTGCGCGGGCGTATCGACCGGCTGGATGTGCGGGCGGAAGAAAAACTCGTGCTGGATTACAAGACACAGAGCGAACAGGTGCTGCGTAACAAGTTGAAAGAGCCGGGCGAGGACGTGCAGCTCGCGTGCTACGCCTACGCGCATGAGGCGGCGGATGCCGCCTTCGTCAGCATCGAAAACGGCAAGGTGAAGCGGGTGGGGGCCAAGCACGATGTGCCGTTGCTGGCGCAACTCAATGCCGAGCGGCTGGTACAGGTGATCGGCGCGATCCGCAGCGGTGCAGGGCTGCCCGCGAACGGTGTGGATTCGGCATGTACGTATTGCGAGATGCGCGGCGTGTGCCGGAAAGGAATGTGGCAATGACCAACCACATCGCCCTCGATCCCAGGCGCAGCATCGTCGTCGAAGCCTGCGCCGGCAGCGGCAAGACCTGGCTGCTGGTGTCGCGCATCGTCCGCCTGCTGCTGGACGGCGCGCAGCCGTCGCAGGTGCTCGCGATCACCTTCACGCGCAAGGCGGCGCAGGAGATGCAGGCGCGTCTGCAGCTGTGGCTGCGCGACCTGGCGATGGGCGATGAAGCGTCGGTGCGCCAGTTCTTTGCCGAGCGCGGCATTCCCGAGTTGAGCGACGCGCAGCTGCAACGCGCCCGCAGCCTGTACAGCAGCGTGTTGCTGGCGCAGCCCGGCATCACCATCAGCACCTTCCACGGCTGGTTCATGCAGGTGATGCAGCGCGCGCCGCTGAATGCCGAGGTGATGCAGGGCATGTCGCTGCTGGAACGCGCGGGTGCCGAACAGGAGGAGGCATGGGAAGAGCTGCTGGAGCAGATGCGCAAGCAGCCGGATGGTGTCGAGGCGCGGCACATGCAATGGCTGTTCGAGGATCGCGGCCTGTCTGGTGCTCGCCAGCTGCTGTTCAACTTCCTCGGCAAGCGCGCCGAGTGGTGGGCGTACACCCGGGGGCAGCAGGATGCGCTGAGCTTCGCGCTGGATAAGCTGCGTGCCGATCTCGCGGTGGACATGGCGTTCGACCCGATAGCACACTGGGGCAACAGCAACGCGAGCCATGAAGCGCTGTTCGCCTTTGCGCTGCAACTTGCCAGAAACGGCACGGATGTTCAAAAAGCAAAAGCAGGCGAGCTGGAGCGTGCCTGGACGGACTCCGCTCCGGAAGCGCGGTTTGGCAGGCTGTCAATCTTGCTGTTCACCCAGGCGGGCGAGCCGCGCAGTTTCAAGCCGACGAAAAAACAGGATGCGGAAACCTTCCTGCTCGCGCGCGATGCGCTGTTCGATAGCTTGCAGAAAGTGCGCGACACGCTCGCCGAGCAGCAGGCGTATCGGCTGAACGAATCCGTGCTGCACTGCGGTGTCGCGTTCCTGAATCGTTATCAGGCGCTCAAGGCGCAGAAGCAGCAGATGGATTTCTCGGACCTGGAATGGCAGCTGTGCCATTTGCTGCAACAGAGCGAACACGCCGAAACGATGCAGTACAAGCTCGACAGCCGCTACCGCCATGTGTTGCTCGACGAATTCCAGGACACCAACCCGCTGCAATGGCAGATCCTGCGCGCGTGGTTCGATGCGTCGGTGGCGGTCGATTCTCAGCCCACGGTGTTCGTCGTCGGCGATCCCAAGCAGTCCATCTACCGCTTCCGTCGTGCGGATGCGCGGCTGTTCGGCGTCGCAAGGGAGTATCTGCAGGAACATTTCGCGGCCGCGACACTGGGCAACAGCCTGACGCGCCGCAATGCGCAGCCGGTGGTGGATGCGGTGAATGCGGTGTTCCGCGAGCAGCCGGACGGCTTCGAGTTCGTCGAGCATCAGACCCACCGGCGCGACCTGCCGGGCCATGTGCTGGTGTTGCCCTTGGCAGTGGCAATGCAGGCGGAAGAGGAGCACGCGGAGGATGCGCCGCTCGTCCTGCGCGATCCGCTGACCACGCCGCGCACCGAAACCGAAGAAGGTGCGCGTCAGATAGAGGCCGTGCAATTCGCCGAGCAGCTGCAAACCATCGTGCATGAATGGTCGGTGAACGACGAAGGCGAAGTTCGCCGCGCCAGCTACGCCGACATCATGGTGCTGGTGCGCAGCCGCACCCACCTCGCGGTGTACGAAGAAGCGCTGCGCGCGCGCCATATCCCCTTCATCAGCTCGCGGCGCGGCGGCCTGCTCGACACGCTGGAAGCGGAAGACGTGCAGGCGCTGCTGCTGTTCCTGATTACCCCCTTCGCCGACCTCGCGCTCGCGCAGGTGCTGCGCACGCCGATCTTTGCGTGCAGCGATGCCGACCTGATACGCCTGGCACAAACGACCCCCTCGCCCCAGCAGGGAGAGGGGGGGGCAGAGGGGATAAAGGCCAGCTGGTGGCAACGCCTGCAACGGCTCGGCGACCCATCGCCCGCGCTGCAGCGCGCCGCCGACCTGTTGCAGAGCTGGCTCGCGCTGGCCGACAAGCTGCCGGTGCATGACCTGCTCGACCGCATCTATTTCGAGGGCGACGTGCTGGCGCGCTACAGCGCGGTGCTGCCTGTCGAGATGCGCGCCAAGGTCACGGCCAACCTGCACGCCTTCATGGAGATCGCGCTCTCGGTGGATGCCGGGCGCTACCCCAGCCTGCCGCGCTTCCTGCAGGAGCTGCGCGAATTGCGCGACAGCGCCGACGATGCGCCGGACGAAGGCAAGTTAGGCCAGGCGGGCGATGCGGTGCGCATCTACACCGTACACGAATCGAAAGGCCTGGAAGCGCCCGTCGTCTGGCTGCTGGATGCGAACGCGGCGAAGAACAACAAAGACGGCAACGACGTGCTTCTGGACTGGCCGACGCACGAAGAGCGTCCGCTGCATTTTTCGCTGTATACCGACCAGGCCTCGCGCGGCAAGCAGCGCGCGCCGCTGTTCGAGCAGGATGCCGCGCAGCAGGCGCGCGAGGAGATGAACCTGCTCTACGTCGCGATGACCCGCGCGCAACAGGCGCTGATCGTCAGCGGCAGCAGCAAGGGCGAGGACAAGGAAGAAAAGAAGAAAGCACTGTCGTGGTACGACCGCATCGCGGCAGTCATTTCCGTCATTCCCGCGCAGGCGGGAATCCAGCAATTAGAAAATGCTGCGCAGCGGACAAATCCATTGCGCGGTCTCGCTACGCGAGAAATAGCCGATCAACTGGATTCCCGCCTGCGCGGGAATGACGGTGTGGTGGAGTTGCCTCCCATTCTCCCCACCGGAAAACGCGCCGCCCGCAACTCCGCGCAACAACAGCGCGGTATCTGGCTGCACGCGTTGCTGCAACACCTCACCGAAGGAGTGACGGGCGAAACCGAACTACAGCAACGCCTTTCCATTCCCTTCGCCGAAATGGACTCGCTCTGGCAACAAGCCCAACACCTGCTCGCCTTGCCGCAACTCGCCCGCTTCTTCGATGCGCAGCAATATCGCAGTGCCTGCAACGAGCTGCCCTACATCAACGCCAACGGCGAACTGAAGCGCATCGACCGGCTGGTGGAGTTCGACGACGAGGTGTGGGTGCTGGATTACAAGCTGGGCGATTCGGAAGATGCGTCACGCTATCGCGCGCAGATGCGGGAATATCAGGCGGCGATGCAGTCGGTGTATGCGGGCAAAACGGTGCGCTGCGTGCTGGTGTTTGCGGATGGGGTGTTGAGCGAGATGTAGGGTGCGCTGTGCGCACCATGGTGCATGAAATGCACCCTACGTCTGCTACTGTGGGATATGACTTCCGTGCGATAAGACCACTTCGCCGGGGGTTGCCCGGCAGCAAGCTACTTTCTTTTGCTTCGCCAAAATAAAGTAGCCAAAGAAAAGGCGACCCCGGTTTTCCGCCCCTACGGGGTACCCTGCGTTGCTCGACTGGTCAGGCGGCTGCGGAACTCGCGCTACGCGCTCAGACAGTCCTCGCCGAAATCTCCTGACCAGCCTGCGCTACTCGGCGGTGCACAGGGGATAAAGCGAAAATAAAAAACATATAGTGCGCAACAAGTTGCACACTATATAAAGGCAGATAGGCAAAACAATTCAACTTCGATAAATTGTTGCAATTTACGATAAGGGGTATCGAGTGGCTGGAGCCTTTCTATCAACATCATATGAGCTCTTCGCAGCCGACTTGGAACGTGCATTAGCTTGGATGCAAAGTCTCGGGATTGTCTATGAACGAACTCGGATTGGTGAATATAAGAGGGCGATTGATACGCTCATTAATATCTATGAGACTGATGATGAGAAGAGAATTCAAAATGAATTCTCAAGAATTGTCACGGCGGCTTTTGAGGCCAACGATCTAATCGCAATTCATAAAGGATTGGCCTGTTCATTTGATGCTGAGCTTCGCTCTCACATCGGAAGATATGTTAAGGGGCCAAGTAATTACACTCAAGAAATAACCGCTACTTCATCAAATGCGGCTCGTAATATCGGGTTCGAATTGCTTGTAATGACAAAGCTTGTTTCCGCTGGTATTGATATTAATTTCGAGATCAAGACGGATGTCGCGGCCCATTTTGATAACAGAAGTATCATTTTCGAATGCAAACGCCCTCAGTCGTTAGGAAAGCTGGGTGAAAATGTTAAAGACGCATTTAGGCAGTTGGAAACAAAATACCGCAATCCGGTTCATGTGCGCCACAGGGGCATAGTGGCAATCGACATATCAAAGCTTATTAATCCAAACTTCTTGCTATACGAGGCTCAAGACGAAAATTCACTTGATGCGGGGCTTTCAAAACTAGTTGATAACTTCATCATTGAGCACAATCACCTCTGGCAAACTGGGCGGAACAAAAAGACAATCGCAGTATTGCTGCGTCTGAGTTTAATGGGGATTAACAATGAGAGGGGCAATATGCTGACATATTGCCAACAATTTGGATTAACTCCGTTAAATCATACGGGCGAAGGTAATATCACCACAGTCAGGGCGTTAACCAAAGTATTGGCGGGCACTTAAATAATGAGGGGCGCAACGCGCCCACCCATTATTTAAGGTTCTTGGTTTGGGATATCTTCCCCTGTGCGCCGCCTCGATCAGCCGCAAGGAAGCGGAGGTTTAGGCGAGCATTGTTCGAGTCCCGCAGTGGGGCGCGGGGTGTGCGCCCCGCCAGGTCGAGTTGCGCAGCCCCGCTTGCTTGAGGCTGATCGAGGGTACCCCGCAGGGGCGGCAAACCGGGGTCGCCTTCTTTTTGGTTACTTTTTCTTTGGCGAAGCAAGAAAAAGTGACTAGCTGCCGGGCTACCCCCGGCGGTGTTGACTTTAGGGTTTTTGCTGTGAAACATGAAGTAACCAAAGGCCGTGGTGCGACATTGCAGATCGAGGGGCGCTTCGAGCAGGTGGCGCGCGAGCGGGTCGACGATGGCTGGGGCAACGCCGACGATCTACTGCCGCCGTTCAGGACGACGGTGACGATAGATTCGGCGAGGAGCGTTCTGCAGCGCCACGATTCGCCTGACCTGCCGTTCAATCAGTCGCTGAATGCTTATCGCGGTTGCGAGCACGGTTGCATCTATTGCTACGAGCGGCCTTCACACGGCTACCTGAATCTTTCGCCGGGGCTGGATTTCGAGACCAAGTTGTTCGCCAAGCCGGATGCGGCGAAGCTGCTGCGCGCGGAGCTGGCCAAGCCTTCCTATCGCTGTTTGCCGATCGCGCTGGGTTCCAACACCGATCCCTACCAGCCGATCGAGCGCGAGTGGAAGATCACGCGGCAGATACTGGAGGTGCTGGCCGAGTGCAGGCATCCGCTGTCCATCGTGACCAAGTCCGCGTTGGTCGAGCGCGATCTCGATCTGCTCGCGCAACTGGCGCGCGACGATCTGGTGCAGGTGTTCATCTCGGTCACGACGCTGGACGCCGAGCTGGCGCGCAAGCTGGAGCCGCGCGCCTCATCGCCGCGCCGCAGGCTGCAGGCGGTGCAGCGGCTGAACGAGGCGGGGGTGCCGTGCGGCGTGATGGTCGCGCCGGTGATTCCGTTCCTGACCGATGCGGAGCTGGAGAACGTGCTGCAGGCCGCGTCTGACCACGGCGCGCGCAGCGCACACTACACCCTGCTGCGCCTGCCGTACGAGCTGAAGGATCTGTTCAAGGACTGGCTGGTCACGCATTACCCGCTGAAGGCGGAGCATGTGATGAGCCGGATGCGCGAGATGCGCGGCGGTAAGGAGAATGACGCGCAGTTCGGTTCGCGCTTTACCGGACAGGGGCTGTTCGCCGAATTGCTGGCCAGGCGTTTCAGCATCGCCTGCGAGCGCATCGGGCTGAACCGCGCGTCCGTGCCGCTGGCGACTGGGCATTTCAATCCCCCTTCGCCAGCCGGGCAGATGCGGCTGTTTTAACCCGATAAATTCAATCAGGCATTGTCCGCGTCCCGCGAATTGGCTAGAATCCGCCGTCTGACGCACCGAACAACCAACGCATCAACCTCAAGGAGACTGAACATGGAACACAAGTTGCCCGCATTGCCTTACGCCATGGACGCGCTGCAGCCGCACATGTCCAAGGAGACGTTCGAATACCACTATGCCAAGCACCATCAGGCTTATGTGACCAACCTGAACAATCTGATCAAGGGCACCGAATACGAGAACCTGGACCTGGAAGCCATCATCAAGAAGGCGCCTGCCGGCGGCATCTACAACAACTCCGCGCAGGTGTGGAACCACACCTTCTTCTGGAACTGCATGAAGCCGAATGGCGGCGGCGCACCGACCGGCGCGCTGGCTGATGCGATCAACAAGAAGTGGGGCAGTTTCGACGAATTCAAGAAGGCGTTCCAGACTTCCGCAGTCGGCAACTTCGGTTCCGGCTGGACCTGGCTGGTGAAGAAGGCCGACGGCTCCGTGGACATTGTCAACATGGGCGCGGCCGGTACGCCGCTGACCACCGCCGACAAGGCGCTGTTGTGCGTGGACGTGTGGGAGCATGCCTACTACATCGACTACCGCAACCTGCGCCCGAAATTCGTCGAGACCTTCCTGAACAACCTGGTCAACTGGGATTTCGTCGCGAAGAACTACGCCTGATCGGCACGGCCTGAATAGCGGGCTGGACACAGAATCCCGGGGGCGACTCCGGGATTTTTTGTTGTCGGTCTGATGCAGGGTGGCGATGGCTGGTCGAGCACGCTAGTCGAGCGCGGCGCTGCTGGGGTATCATGCGCCGGTTAGTGTGCCTGATCGCTCAGGACAGATCGCCGGTCAACGAAACGAGGAGCAGTCTGCATGGACAATCTGGATGCCAGTGCGCCAGAAAGCGAGGAGCGTCGCGTTCGCCACGATCTGCGTGCGATTTTCGACGGGGCCTGTGCCGTCACCGCGCCTTTCTTCGATGAGAAGCAGGGCTGGGGCGGGCAGTCGCTGACGATGTACGCCAGGCAAACTTTGCGCGAGAACTATCCGGACCTGAGCCAGCAGGAAATCGCGCTGCTGTTTTCCGCAGTGCAGCGCTTTCATCAGGCCAGCCAGGGAAGATAACTTCCGGCCATGTCCGCGCCGCGTGGCCCGACAAGGCATGCAACAAACCCAATACCCACAGTCACCATGAACCCCACCCTAGTCTTTGATATCGAAACCATACCGGACATCGCCGGGCTGCGTGCCCTGCATGAGCTGGACACCCGCGTCAGCGACGCGGAAGTCGCGGAGATGGCGTTTCAATTGCGTCGCCAGAAGACCGGCAGCGACTTCCTGCCGCACCATCTGCAGCGCGTCGTCGCGATCTCCTGCGCGTTGCGCGAGGGCGATGCCTTCAAGGTCTGGTCGCTGGGCAGCCTGGAGGAAGACGAGGGCAGCATCATCCAGCGCTTCTTCGACGGCATCGACAAATACACGCCGCAGCTGGTGTCGTGGAACGGCGGCGGCTTCGACCTGCCCGTGCTGCATTACCGCGGACTGATCCACGGCGTGCAATGCCCGCGCTACTGGGACATGGGCGAGGATGACCGAGATTTCAAGTGGAACAATTACATCAGCCGCTACCACACCCGCCATCTCGACCTGATGGACTTGCTGGCGCTGTATACCGGACGTGCCAATGCGCCGCTGGACGAATTGGCTAAGCTGATCGGCTTCCCCGGCAAGCTGGGCATGGACGGCAGCAAGGTGTGGGAGGCGTATCAGCAGGGCAAGCTGGACGAAATACGCAACTATTGCGAAACCGATGTGGCGAACACGTATCTGGTGTTCGCGCGCTTCCAGATGATGCGCGGCGTGCTGAGCCGCGAGCGTTTCGGCAAGGAATGCGAGCTGGTGCGCGGCGAACTGGCCAAGCTGGCCCTGCCGCACTGGGAAGAATTCCTGGCCGCCTGGCCTGAAACGAAGCGCTGATGGTGTTGCAGTATCGCAGTGCCTGGCTGGCCGCCGGCTGGCTGCTGGTGAGCCTGGTCATCTACCTGTCGTTGACGCCGCATCCGCCCGAGCCCCTGTCGTTCAACCATGCGGACAAGCTGGAGCACGGTCTGGCCTATGCCTCGCTGAGCCTGTGGTTCTGCCAGATATATCTGGCGGTGCGCCAGCGTGCGATCGTGGTTGCGGCGCTGGTGATGATGGGCGTTGCGCTGGAATTCATGCAGGGGGCGAGCGGTTACCGGATGTTCGAAGCCGCCGACATGATCGCGAACAGTTGCGGTGTGTTGTTCGGTTTTTTATTGGCGCGCACCCGGCTGGGGCGTGTGTTTGTTTTGATTGAGGCCGCGTGGCGGTAGGTTATATGGGGACAGAAAACAGGGTAATGCCAGACAACAGGGTGACGATAGAATCGCTGGATCAGGAAGGGCGCGGCGTCGCTCATGCCGACGGCAAGGTGATCTTCATCGAGGGCGCATTGACCGGGGAGAGCGTCAGCTACAGCTCATACCGCAAGAAGCCTGCGTTCGAGCTGGCGCAGGCGACGCAGATCCACAAGGCCTCGGCGATGCGCGTGCAGCCGAAGTGCCGGCACTTCGGGGTATGCGGCGGGTGTTCGATGCAGCATCTCGACGCCAATGCGCAGGTCGCGGTGAAGCAGCGCATTCTCGAGGATGCACTGTGGCACATCGGCAAGGTCAAGGCGGAGACCATCCTGCCCCCGATCTATGGCGAGACCTGGGGATATCGCGAACGCGCCAGACTGTCGGTCAAGCATGTGATCAAGAAGGGCAAAACGCTGGTCGGTTTCCATGAGAAGCGCAGCAGCTTCGTCGCGGACCTGCAGCATTGCGAAATCCTCTCGCCGAAGATCGCCGCGCTGCTGCCGGCGCTGGCGGAGATGATAGACGGCCTGTCGATACGCGAGCGCCTGCCGCAGATCGAGGTGGCGGTCGGCGAGCACGTGGATGTGCTGGTGCTGCGCGTGCTGGAGCCTCCTTCGGCGGATGATCAGGCAGTGTTGCGCGCCTTTGCCGACCGGCACCAGATCCAGTTCTGGCTGCAGTCCAAGGGGCCGGACACCGTCGTCCCGTTCCATCCGCTCAATGCGCCGGCGCTGTCCTACAGCCTGCCGGAGTTCGGCATTACTATGCCGTTCGCGCCGGCGGAATTCACCCAGGTGAACAGCGCGCTGAACCGTGTGATGATCAGCCGCGCGATGCGTTTGCTGGACGCGCAGCCCGGCGAACGCATCGCCGATCTGTTCTGCGGCCTGGGCAATTTCACGTTGCCGATCGCGCGCAGCGGCGCGCAGGTGCTGGGCATCGAGGGCAGCGAGGCGCTGGTGAAGCGCGCCCGGCAGAATGCCGCAGCCAACGGGCTGTCGGCCAACACCGAATTCAAGGCGATGAATCTGTTCGAAATGACCGGAGAGGCGTTCGCCCGGCTGGGGCATTTCGACAGGCTGCTGATCGATCCGCCGCGTGACGGGGCGATCGAGCTGGTGAAATCGCTGGGTTTTGAAAATGGGGGCGGCGAGCATGCTCCGCGCCGCATCGTGTATGTCTCCTGCAATCCCGCCACGCTGGCGCGCGATGCGCAGGTGCTGGTGCAGGTGCACGGCTACACGCTGAAGGCGGCGGGGGTGATGAACATGTTCCCGCACACCTCGCATGTGGAGTCGATCGCGGTGTTCCAGAAGTAATGAGCCGCGGCAGGGATCGCTCAGATCTTTAATTTGGAGAATGCCGCGGCCATCGCGTTCGGCGCTGCGGGTTGCGGCGTGCCGCGCTGTTTGTTCATCGCCGGTTTGCGCTGCTCGCGCTGCGGTTCGCGGCCGTTTTGCGCCGCGCTGTCGCTCAGGCGCATGCTCAGCGCGATGCGTTTGCGCTTCTCGTCCACTTCCAGCACCTTGACCTTGACGATCTGCCCCGCTTTGACCACGCTGTGGGGGTCTTTGACGTAGTTGTTGGACAGCGCGGAGATGTGCACCAGCCCGTCCTGGTGCACGCCGATGTCGACGAACGCGCCGAACGCGGCGACGTTGGTAACCACGCCTTCCAGGATCATGTCCGGTTTCAGGTCGGAGAGCTGTTCCACGCCCTCGCGGAAGCTTGCGGTGGTGAATTCCGGGCGCGGGTCGCGGCCGGGTTTTTCCAGTTCCTTCAGGATGTCGGTGATCGTCGGGATGCCGAACTGCTCGTCCAGATACCTGGCCGGATTCAGCGATTTCAGCAGCGCGTTGTTGCCGATCACCGCGCGTATGTCCTGTTTGATGTCGGCCAGGATGCGGCGCACCAGCGGGTAGGACTCGGGATGCACCGCGGAGGCGTCCAGCGGATTGTCGCCGTCCATCACGCGCAGAAAGCCGGCGGCCTGCTCGAAGGTCTTGTCGCCCAGGCGCGGCACTTCGCGCAGCTGGGCGCGGCTGGTGAATTTGCCCTTCAGGTCGCGGTAGCTGACGATAGACTGGGCGACGCTGCCGCTCAGCCCGGAAACGCGCGCCAGCAGCGGCGCGGAAGCGGTGTTCACATCGACGCCGACGGCGTTGACGCAGTCCTCGACGACCGCATCCAGCGAACGCGCCAGCTGCGTCTGGCTGACATCGTGCTGATATTGGCCGACACCGATGGACTTGGGGTCGATCTTGACCAGCTCGGCCAGCGCGATCAGCGCGGTGAGCGGCGTGCGCACGTCGTGCGAGATGGCGCCTAGCAGCGCGTTGCGCAGGCGTTCCGATTCCATCTCGACGACCGCAGTCTGCGCGACCTCGACGTAGTGCACACGCTCCAGCGCGATCGCGATCTGGCGCGCCAGCGTTTCGAGCTGCTGTGCTTGCTCGGGAATCAGC
>JACPVZ010000164.1 GCA_016197305.1 Nitrosomonadales bacterium
GCCACGATCAGCTTCGCTTCCGGCACGGGTGCAAACACATGGCGCAACAGCATCCGCTCGATGGCGCGCATGCCGATCAGTGGCAGCGGTGGCTTGCTCGATGCTTTCGGAATCAGGGCCGCGTTCATGCTGACCTCCCACACCGTTCCTGCCATGAACAGAACTTGCATTCGAAGTGCGTGGCATCGTTGAACGATCGCGGCAGCAACTCGCCATGCTCGGTGGCAGCGATGATCTTCACGGCACGATCGGATGCGCGCTGCGCCAGTGCCGCATCGAACGGTACCAACTCAAACCAGATCTCCTGCGTGTCCTTGTTGATCGCGGTGAACAGCGCAGGATTGCGGCTGATGCCATCGACCGTGCCTTCCATGTAGGCTTGGTAGATCGCCATTTGTGCGGCATACACCGGTTTGGAGACAATCACGCCGCGCTTCACGCAATCCCGCCAGTTCTGCGCATTCATGGTTTTGCACTCCCACAGCATCGGGAAGGTGCAGTCCAGATCATCCGGTGCGCCCATGACGATGCCGTCCACATGACCCTGGATCAGACCGTCATAAACCGAGAAGCCAAACTGGCCGCCGGAACGCGTGCGGGTATGCAGGTCGAATCCGGCCAGACGCAGCCAGCGAATCGCTATATCTTCCAGCACATGCCCAACCTCGAAGATGCGCAGCACGCGCCCGTCGAAATCCCGTCCGGGATCGGCAGGGGCTCCGGCAAACTCGTACTGCAACGCGCGGTCACACGCCACGCCTAAGCGGGAGGATCCGAGGTAAGTGCGGCGGGATTGCTCTGCGCGTTCTGCCACCAGTGCTACATCAATGTGCGCCGTGATCAGGTCGTGCAACTTGGGGCGGTGATTGAAATCCAGCATCACGCACCGCCTTTCTGTGCACTACCTTCTTCCCACGGCAGGTCATTTTTGAGATCGCTGAACGGGTCCTGCACCACTTCAGCCAACCCGCGAACGGGCGGGAAGTTGAAGCCGGTTGAACCGTAGCGATCAGCCATCGCATTGACGAAGCAAGTGACGATGGCATCAATCACCCGCAAGGCTTCCGCTTCGGTGTAGTCGCCCAGCGGTTTGGCATAACCAATTTCGCCCGCTGCACTGCCGAACGCCTTGAGGCAGCCGCGAATGGCAGCTTGCTCGAATTCGGTCGCATCAATCATGGGCAGCTCCTCGTCCTTGCGTTCTGCCTCGACGCGCACGCTGTAGAACCGATGAAATGCGTCCTGACAGCGCTTTGAACAGAACACCCATCGCACCGGATAGCGTCTTGCATCGCCGATGGCATAGCGCGTGTCGGTGATCCCAAAGCCACGCGCCTCTCGTGAACAAATCCAGCATTTCACGCTCCCTCCTTACTGTGCCCAC
>JACPVZ010000112.1 GCA_016197305.1 Nitrosomonadales bacterium
CAGCTCTTCATCTTCATCGCGGGCGTCGTCGCCGTCGCGGGCACGGTGCCGATGTTCCCGGTGCATACCTGGGTGCCGGATGCGCACGTCGAGGCGCCCACCGGCGGCTCGGTGATCCTGGCGGCGATCATGCTGAAGGTCGGCGCCTACGGCTTCCTGCGCTTCTCGATCACCTGCCATCCGGCCAGCACCACGATGGGGGTGAAGAACGCGGTCAGCAGGATGAACAGCACCGAGATGCCGTCCACACCGACGTAATAGCGGATGTTGAAGCGGCTGATCCATTCATGCACCTCGACGAACTGCATCTGCGCGGTGTCGTAGTGAAAGCCGGTATACAGCGGGATCGTCACCAGGAAACCGAGCACAGCGCCCACCATCGCGATGATGCGCGCCAGCTGGGCATTCTTGTCGCCGCCAGTGGCCAACACCAGCACGCCGAATATGATCGGCAACCAGATCGCGACGCTAATTACGGGTAATCCAAAAATCATGCTGTCATTCCTTTAATTTCTGAAATAGGCAGTCGCCGGCAAACCTCGAGCACGTTCGCCGGCCACTCCCTGCTATTCAAACCAATTCCGCACCGTCAGCAGCACGAACACGCCGATGATCATCGAAAACGCATAGTGGTAGATGTAACCCGACTGCAGACGACGCACACCGGACGAGATCATCCCGACCACTTTCGCCGAGCCGTTCACCAGCAGGCCGTCTATCATCTTCACGTCGCCGAACTTCCACAGGAAGCTGCTGGCGCCGCGCGCGCCGCCGGCAAAGAACCAGTCGTTGAAACGGTCGAAGTAATACTTGTTGTCCAGCAGCGTGTAGATGCCCTGGAAGCGCTTGTGTATCGCGGCAGGGATATCCGGGCGCTTCAGGTAGAAGTATGCGGAAGACGCCACGCCGGAAATCGCCAGCCAGAACGGCAACGTGGTCAGCGCGTGCAACGCCATGCTGAACGCGTGCTCCAGCTCTTCATGGACCTCGCCCTCGAGATGTTGCTGGGCGACGTAGATCGCATCGCGGAAATAGCCTTCGTGCAGCATCGGCTCGAACGCGAAATAACCGATGAACACCGAAGGGATCGCCAGCAGGATCAGCGGCAGCGTCACGACCCATGGCGTCTCGTGCGGCTTCTGTCCCGGAGCCAGACCGTGATGGTGGTCATGCGACACTTCTTCGTCGTCATGGTCGCCGTCATGCGCCGCGTGCGCTGCATGGTCGTCATGTCCATGATGGTCGTCGTGCGCCTTGCCGAAGCGTTCTTCGCCGTGGAACACCAGGAAGTACATGCGGAAGGAATAGAACGCGGTGACGAACACCCCGGCCATCACGGCGAAATAGGCCACACCCGCAACCGGCAGATGAGAGAGATGCACCGCCTCGATGATGCTTTCCTTCGAATAGAAGCCGGAAAAGAACGGCGTGCCGATCAGCGACAGGGAGCCGATCAGCGAGGTGATCCAGGTGATCGGCATGTATTTGCGCAGGCCGCCCATGTTGCGGATGTCCTGATCGTGGTGCATCGCCATGATCACGCTGCCGGCGCCGAGGAACAGCAGTGCCTTGAAGAACGCGTGGGTCATCAGGTGGAAGATCGCCACCGAGTAGGCCGATGCGCCCAGTGCCACGGTCATGTAGCCCAGCTGCGACAAGGTCGAATACGCCACGACGCGCTTGATGTCGTTCTGGATGATGCCCAGGAAACCCATGAACAGCGCGGTGATTGCGCCGATGACCATCACGAACGACAGCGCGGTGTCGGACAGTTCGAACAACGGCGACATGCGCGCCACCATGAAGATACCGGCGGTCACCATCGTCGCCGCATGGATCAGCGCGGAAATCGGGGTCGGGCCTTCCATCGAATCGGGCAGCCACACGTGCAGCGGGAATTGTGCCGACTTACCCATCGCGCCGATGAACAGCAGGATGCAGATCGCGGTCATCAGGTTCACCGACATTCCGGGGATGGGCGCGATGTCCTCGGCATGGGCTGCCGCATTGGCGAACACCGCCGCGTAATCCAGCGTACCGAACACCATCAGCACCATCGCGATGCCCAGCAGGAAACCGAAGTCGCCGACGCGGTTCACCAGAAACGCCTTCAGGTTGGCGTAGATCGCGGTCGGACGGGTATACCAGAAACCGATCAGCAGGTAGGAGACCAGGCCCACCGCCTCCCAGCCGAAGAACAGCTGCATGAAGTTATTGGACATCACCAGCATCAGCATCGAGAAGGTGAACAGCGAAATGTAGCTGAAGAAGCGCTGGTAGCCGGGGTCTTCCTGCATGTAACCGATGGTGTAGATGTGCACCATCAGCGACACCGAGGTCACCACCAGCATCATCGTCACGGTCAGGCGGTCGATCAGGAAACCGACGTGGAAACTGGTGTCACCCGAGGTCAGCCAGGTATAGACCGGACCGTTGAACTGATGACCGGCCAGCACATCCTGGAAGATCGCCAACGCGGCGAAGAACGAAACCGCCACCATCGCGATCGTGATGCGATGCGACCAGGCGCGCCCCAGCCATTTGCCGAACAGACCCGCAGCGATCGCGCCGCACAACGGAGCCAGAGGAACCAACAGATACAGATTTTGCATGCTCATAGTGCCCATCACCCCTTCAGGCTGTCCAGATCTTCAACATTGATAGTGCTCAGGTTGCGGAACAGCACCACCAGAATCGCCAGGCCGATGGCCGCTTCAGCCGCCGCCACCGTCAAAATGAAAAACACGAAAATCTGTCCGGCGCTGTTGCCCAGATAGTGCGAGAACGCGACGAAATTGGTATTCACCGCCAGCAACATCAACTCGATCGCCATCAACAACACGATCAGATTCTTGCGGTTCAAGAAGATACCCACCACGCTGATGGCAAACAATACGGCACCGAGTACCAGATAATGCGACAGAGTCAACACGCTACGCGCTCCTTGTAATTAACTTGGGGAATGATGAATGGCAAGTGGCAAGTGAAAGGCGGGTTGCCCACTCGCTACTCCCCTTCCCACTCACGACTTTCCTGATTCCTTCAGTTCCGACTTCATCGCCACGACGCGCAGACGGTCCGCCTTCTTCACCGCGATCTGCTCCGAAATCACCTGTGACTTCGAGTCCTTGCGGCGACGCAGTGTCAACGCGATTGCAGCCACCATCGCCACCAGCAGGATCACCGCGGCAATCTCGAACGGGTAGACATAATCGGTATAGATCAGGCGGCCCAGCTCCTTGGTGTTGCTGAAATCGGCGGCATGCTTGACCGGAACCATCTCGCCCGGGCTCTGCTTGGAACCCAGCACCCAGATCATCTCGAACGCCATCACACCGGCCAGCAGCGCGCCGAATGGCAGCCAGCGCCAGAATCCTTCCCGTATCTTCTCCATGTTGAGGTCCAGCATCATCACCACGAACAGGAACAGCACCATCACCGCACCGACATAGACCAGCACCAGCGTGATCGCGAGAAACTCGGCCTCCAGCAGCATCCATATCCCGGCCGAACTGATGAACGCCAGCACCAAAAACAACACGGCATGCACCGGATTCGGCGCCGTGATCACGCGCAGCGCCGCAAACACGGTCAATGCCGCAAACACATAAAACACGATGGTTTCAAAACTCATAAATCTTCCCCTTGTAAGTGGTCAGTGGAGCGGTGCTTTGCACCTCAGTGGGCAGTGGGCAATCCCACTATCCACCCCCCACTTTCTACTCTCCATTATCGGTATTTGGCATCAGCCGCCCTGTCCTTGGCGATCTGCTCTTCATACTTGTCGCCCACCGCCAGCAGCATCGGCTTGGTGTAATACAGGTCGCCGCGCTTCTCGCCGTGGTATTCGAAAATGCGTGTCTCGACGATCGCATCCACCGGGCAGGACTCTTCGCAGAAACCGCAGAAGATGCACTTGGTCAGGTCGATGTCGTATTGCGTAGTGCGGCGCGTGCCGTCCTCGCGTTCCGCCACTTCGATCTTGATCGCCAGTGCGGGGCATACCGCCTCGCACAGCTTGCAGCCGATGCAGCGCTC
>JACPVZ010000113.1 GCA_016197305.1 Nitrosomonadales bacterium
GGCGGTGCCGCACCGCGATGTCTAGCACTGTACCCAGATTGACCGCTTCATCGAGCTTGGTCGGAATGCAGCCTATCACCTTGCTGCCGTTGTACATGCGCACCACATCGTCCAGCGTGTCGCCGCTGCTGGTCGCATTCAACAACAGCAAGCGCTTCACGCCAGCCTGGTCGAACATCTCGTTCTGATCGACCACCCTCCCGTCGCGCTGCCCCATACCGACGCTGTCGATCAAAACCAGATGCTTGTGGCGCAGCGCGGAAAGTGTCAGGCGCAAATCGTCGGCATCCTTGACCGCATGCACCGCGACGCCGAGTATCTTGCCGTAGATCTTGAGCTGCTCGTAGGCGCCGATACGGTAGCTGTCGGTGGTCAGCAGCGCGACCTTGTCGGCGCCATAGCGCACTACGGCGCGTGCCGCCAGCTTGGCAGTCGTTGTCGTCTTGCCCACGCCGGTCGGCCCGATCAGCGCATACACTCCACCCTGAACCACGATATCGTCAGCCTTGTCCGCCACCCGCAGATTGCTTTTCAATACGCGTTTTACCCATGCTTCGCCCTGCGCCCCGCCACTCGGCAGGTTGTCCAGCAACTGGCGCGCCAATACCACGCTGAACCCGGAATTGAGCACCCGGCGCAACAATGCCGCACGCTGCGGATCGCGTTGCTGCGCATCGCTCCAGGCAAACGTCGCGAGCTGCTGCTGCAGCGTCTGATGCATGAACTTGATCTCGCCCAGTATCGACGATTCGCTGGCGGACGATAGGCCCGCCCCTGCACCTTGAACAGGTTGTGCGACACGCTCCGGCCTGCCGCTCGCCACCTGACTCTCGAAAGCTTTCTCCTGCGCCTTGTCTGTCAGCTGCTCCATCGCTTCGCTGGCCAGCGCGATCACCTCCACGCCATTTTCGAGCTGACGGTTGGACAGTATCACCGCGTCGTCACCCAGCTCGCTGCGTATCTCCTTCAACGCTTGGCGCGTCGTCGGGGCTATAAATTTTCTGATGTTCATGCTCTACCTCCCACCATCGCCGTCACCCGTATCGTCTTGAAGTCGGGCACCTCGTCATGTGAAATCACCCTGATATTCGGCACCGCACGTTTCAGGAAACGTGCCAGCAAATCCCGCAGCTGCGTCGGAACCAGCATCACCGTCGGCAACCCCATCTGTTCCTGTGCCTCTGCAGCGGCACGCGTCTCGCGCAGCACCGTGTCGGCCAGCCCCGGCTCGATGCCTATGCCGCTCTGGCTGGACTGCATCGCCTGGATCAGCATGTACTCAAGTTCCTTATCCATGCCGATCACCTGCAGTTCCTGCGCAGAAGGATAGAACTGCTGCACGATCGCGGGACCCAGCGCGACGCGCACCAGCGCGGTCAGCTGATAGGGATCCTGGGTACGCGGCGCATTCTCTGCCAGCGTCTCTACGATCGTGCGCATGTCGCGAATGTGCATGCCTTCCTCAAGCAGGTTCTGCAGCACTTTCTGCACCGTGCCCAGCGGCAGCGTCTTCGGCACCAGATCCTCCACCAGCTTGGGTGATATCGCGCCGAGATGATCGAGCAGTTGCTGCACCTCCTGGCGGCCGAGCAACTCTGCGGCGCGTGCGTTCAGCAGACTGCTCAGATGGGTGGCCACCACGGTGCCGGGATCGACCACGGTATACCCCATCACCTGGGCCTGCTCACGCAAGCTCGCTTCTATCCACACGGCAGGAAGGCCGAAGGCCGGATCGCGGGTCGCAGTGCCCACCAGATTGCCGGTCACGCTGCCCGGATTGATCGCCAGCAACATGTTGGAATATGCCTCTCCGCTACCGATCTCCACGCCTTTCAGCGTGATGCGATAACCGTTCGGACGCAGGTCGAGGTTGTCGCGTATATGCACGGCCGGAGGCAGGAAACCGATGTCCTGGGTGAATTTCTTGCGGATGCCCTTGATGCGGCGCAGCAGGTCGCCATCCTGCGCCTTGTCCACCAGAGAGATCAGGCGGTACCCGACCTCCAGCCCCAGCACATCGACCGGGGCGACGTCTTCCCAGCTGGCCTCGGGCGTCTCGGTGATCACCGGAGTCACGGCGGCCTCGGTCTGCACCAGCTCGACCTCCTTCTCGCCTCGCTGGATCAGATAATAGGCCAGCCATCCCATCGCGCCGGCCAGCAGCAAGAAGGCGAAATGCGGCATGCCCGGTATCATCCCCATCACGCCGATGATTGCGGCGGTCAGCACCAGCACCTGCGGCTGCTTGAACAACTGCCCGACCAGCTGCTGGCCGATGTTTTCCTCGCTGGCGACCCGGCTGACCACCAGGCCCGCAGCCGTCGAGATCACCAGCGCCGGTATCTGCGCGACCAGCCCGTCGCCTATCGTCAGCAAGGTGTAGTTTTTGGCCGCTACCGCAATGTCCAGATTGTGCTGCAGCACTCGGCTTCCTGCGCGATCTCGGCGCGACGCTTGCGCGCGACATCTTCGCCGATCAACCCGGCATTCAGGTCGGCGTCGATCGCCATCTGCTTGCCCGGCATCGCATCCAATGTAAAACGCGCGCCCACTTCCGCGATACGCCCTGCGCCCTTGGTGATCACGACAAAATTGATCACCACCAGAATCGCAAACACCACCAGGCCGACCGCGTAGTTGCCACCGACCAGGAAATGGCCGAACGATTCGATCACCTTGCCTGCCGCATCCGGGCCGGTATGCCCCTCCAGCAACACGATGCGGGTGGAAGCCACGTTCAACGACAGCCGCAACAGCGTGGTGATCAGCAGCACTGTCGGGAAGATCGCAAAATCCAGCGCCTTGTTGGTGTTCATGCTGACCAGCAACACCATGATGGAGACCGCGATGTTGAAGGTGAACAAAATATCCAGCAGCATGGGCGGAAGCGGCAGCACCATCATCGCCAGTATCAGCACGATCAGCACCGGACCGGCCATGCCGACCAGGCCGGCGCGCTTGATGAAATCTTGTAGCATCTGCAGGTTCATGGCTTATTTCCTCACACTGCGCCAAGCACAACAGCCGGATCAAGTTCCGGCGGCACCGGCAACGCTTCCGGCTGATCTGGACGCACGCCGCCCTGTTTCTCGTAGCGGCGCAACTGATAGACATAGGCCAGCACCTCGGCGACTGCGGTATACAGCGCCTCCGGTATCGATTCACCGAGTTCGGCATGTTTATGCAGCGCACGCGCCAGAGGCGGGGCTTCCAGGATAGGTACGCGGTTTTCCGCGGCGATCTCGCGGATACGCAATGCCAGCAGATGCGAGCCCTTGGCCACGACGATGGGCGCACGCATGCCCTGCTCGCTGTATTTCAGCGCCACCGCATAATGGGTCGGGTTGGTCACCACCACGTCCGCGGTCGGGATCGCAGCCATCATGCGTTTGCGTGCCGCTTCGCGCTGCAGCGTGCGGATGCGCCCCTTGACCATAGGATCGCCCTCGGTCTCCTTGGCCTCCTGACGCACCTCTTCCTTGGTCATCTTCAGGCTCTTGTGGTGGTCCCACAGCTGGAACGGCACGTCGATCGCCACGATCAGCAGCATCGCGCCCACGATGCCCATGAAGCTGGCGCCGACCAGATGGCCCATTTGCGGAATCGCGGCGATCGTGTTCAGCATGCTCAGCTCCATCACCGCCTCCTTGTTGTGCCAGATCACCCATGCCGCGACACCGCCGACCAGTATGGACTTGCCTATCGCCTTGGCCAGCTCCACCAGCGCGTGCATCGAAAACATGCGTGAAATACCTGTGATCGGATTCAGCTTGGAGAACTGCGGTTGCAGCGCCTCCATGCTGAACAGCCAGCCATTCAGCAACAGCGGGGAAAATGCCGCGGCCAGCAGCACGGCCAGCAGCAAAGGAGAAAAGGTAATCAGCGTATCCAGCGCCAAGTCATACAGGCGCGGCGCCATCAGGCTGGTATTGAACGCCATCTCGCGATCCAGCGTCAGCCCTGCACGCAGCGACTGCACCATGTGCTGGGTAAAACCATCCCCCATGAACCACAGCGTGGCTCCGCCGGCCAGCAACACGGCGAACGTGGACAACTCGCGCGAGCG
>JACPVZ010000165.1 GCA_016197305.1 Nitrosomonadales bacterium
GATACGCAACGACTTCCTGCAGAAGCAGGGCGATGCGAGATATGGCAGGGTGGTCGAGGTCAGCGCGCATCGCGGCATGCTGACCGATCGCAATGGCGAACCGCTCGCGGTCAGTACGCCGGTCGAATCGGTGTGGGCCAGCCCGGCAGATGTGGATGCGGACAACGGACAGGTGAGGCGCCTGGCGCAGGCGCTCGGCATGAGCGTCGCGGATGTGAAGGAGCGCCTGTCCGACACCGAGCGCGATTTCGTCTATCTCAAGCGCCACTTGCCGCCGGACCAGGCGCAGCAGGTGGTCAGCCTCAACCTGCCCGGCATTTCGCTGCAGCGCGAATATCACCGCTATTACCCCACCGGGGAGGAAGCCGCGCAGATGCTGGGCTTTACCGGGTTGGATGACAATGGTCAGGAGGGTTTGGAGTTGGCGCTGCAGGACAGGCTGGCCGGTGTGGCGGGCAGCCAGCGTGTCATCAAAGACAGGCGCGGGCATATCGTCGAGGATGCGGGCAGCCTGCATGCGCCCAGGCCGGGCGGCGACATTGCGCTCAGTCTGGACAGCAATGTGCAGCATCTCGCCTATCGCGAGCTGGAGAGCGCCGTCAAGCTGCACCGCGCCAGAGCCGGAGCCGTCGTCGTGCTGGATGCGCGCAGCGGCGAGGTGCTGGCGATCGCCAACTATCCCGGCTACAACCCCAACAACCGCAGCAAGGTCAGCGCCCAGGCGATGCGCAATCGCGCGATCACCGACCTGTTCGAGCCCGGCTCGACGATGAAACCCTTCACGGTGGCGACCGCGCTGGAACAGGGCAAGGTGCGCCCCGATACCTTGATCAACACCGAGCACGGCGTGATGACCGTGGATAACCGCAAGATCCACGATTCGCATCCGGAAGACCGGTTGACCGTGTCGCAAGTCATCCAGAAATCCAGCAACGTCGGTGCGGCGAAAATGGCACTGTCGCTGGAAGCGCAGACGTTGTGGCGCAGCCTGTCCGACAGCGGCTTCGGCGAGCCGACAGGCAGTAATTTTCCGGGCGAGGCATCGGGCAGGTTGCGCGACCCGAAGACCTGGCGTCCGATCGAGCAGGCCACGATGTCCTATGGGCACGGCCTCTCGGTCAATCTGCTGCAGCTGGCGCGGGCCTACACGATATTCGCCAACGACGGCGAGCTTAAGCCGGTTTCGTTGCTGAAACTGGACAGGCCAGTGCCGGGCAAAAAAGTGTTCTCGGCGTACACCGCGCGCGCGCTGGGCGAGATGATGGAGCTGGTGGTGCAGCCGGGCGGGACGGCGCCGCTGGCGCAGGTGGCCGGTTATCGGGTCGCCGGCAAGACAGGCACCGCGCACAAGCTGGAGAACGGGCATTACGTGAACCGTTATGTCGCGTCCTTCGTCGGGTTCGCGCCGGTGTCGAATCCGCGGCTGGTCGTGGCGGTGATGATAGACGAACCGAACAACGGCGACTATTACGGCGGCCTAGTCGCCGCGCCGGTATTCAGCAAAGTGACGGCTTCGGTGCTGCATTCGCTGAACGTGCCCAACGATGCGCCGCTGGATAACGTGATTGCGCCGCCGGTCGAGATCGTGAAGGAGGAAGTATGAGCCCTTCGAACTCGCTCGGGGCGGACTTCCTGGTTGAACAGCTGGAGAGTCTGGGCGTGAAAATCACTCGTCTGGTGACGGATAGTCGCATCGTGCAGCGCGGCGATACGTTCGTCGCCTATCCGGGCGAGAGCAGCGACGGGCGCCAGCATATCGCACAGGCAATAGCGCTTGGCGCGAATGCGGTGATCTACGAAGAAACCCTCGCAGGACATGAGGCGCAGCATTTTGCCTGGAATCCGGACTGGGTGGTGCCGCATCTCGCCGTGGCCGATCTGCGCCATAAGGCTGGCTGGCTGGCGGACCATGTGTATGCCGCGCCCAGTGAAGATTTGTGGATGATCGGCATCACCGGCACCAATGGCAAGACGTCGACGTCGCACTGGATCGCGCATGCGTTGAGCGATGCAGGGAAAAAATGCGCGTTGATTGGTACGCTAGGCAATGGGTTTACCGGGGCGCTGCAGCCCACGGCCAACACCACGCCGGATGCGGTCCGCGTGCACAGCCTGATGGCGGACTATTCCCGGCAGGAGGCGGCCGCGGTGGCGATGGAGGTTTCTTCCCATGCGCTGGCGCAGGGGCGCGTCAACGGCGTGCGCTTCGATGTCGCGCTGCTGACCAATCTGAGTCGCGACCATCTCGATTATCACGGCGACATGAGCAGTTATGCGGCGAGCAAGCGCAAGCTGTTCGACTGGGACAGCCTGAAATGCGCGGTGCTGAACCTCGACGATGCCTTTGGCATCGAGCTGGCTGAGCAGTTGCGCGACGTGGATGTGGAAGTGGTCGGTTATGGCATGAGCGATGCCTCGCTGCAGCTGGCGGAGCATCTGGGCATTCGCATGGTGTACGGTCATCTGCTGGAAATGAGCGGGCGCGGGCTGCGGCTCGATGTGCATTCGAGCTGGGGCGGGGCGCTTTTGAACAGCGCGCTGATAGGGCGTTTCAATGCGGCGAACCTGTTGGGTGCGCTGGCGGCGCTGCTGGTCAGCGAGGTCGCTCTGGAGCAGGCAGTGCAGTCGTTGAGCGCGGTGCAGGCCGTGCCCGGCCGCATGCAGCGTTTCGGCGGCGAGCAGCAGCCGGTGGTCGTGGTCGATTATGCGCACACCCCGGATGCGCTGGAAAAAGTGCTGCTGGCATTGCGCGAAGTCAGCGCCACCGCGGGCGGGAGCCTGATCTGCGTGTTCGGTTGCGGCGGCGACCGCGATCGCGGCAAGCGGCCGATGATGGGTCTGGTCGCGGAAAGGTTTGCCGATCGTTGCATCGTCACCAGCGACAATCCGCGCGGCGAGGATCCGCTCTCCATCGTCGCCGATGTGCTCGGCGGCATGAGTGCCGGGCAGCATCAGGTCATCATCGATCGCAGGCAGGCGATCGAGAGCGCGATCAGTCGGGCTCAGTCCTGCGATACCGTGCTGGTTGCGGGCAAGGGGCATGAGGACTATCAGGAAATCAACGGGGTGAAGCACCCGTTCAGCGATGTCCGGGTGGTGCAACAGGCATTGCAGCACTGGCGGGAGGCGCGCGCATGATGCTGCTATCGCAAGCCGCGCAGGCGCTCGGCGGACATCTGGTCGGCGAAGACGTGCGTTTCAACGCGGTATCCACCGACAGCCGCAAGCTGACTCATGGCGATCTGTTCATCGCGCTGCGCGGCGAGCATTTCGACGGCTATGAATTTATCTCGCAGGCGGCGCAGGGCGGGGCGGTCGCAGCGCTGGTGAATCGTGACAGTTACGAGGCGCACAAGGCCGCACGCGCAGCGCAGGGCGTCAGCGTGGCGCATCCGATCCCGCTGTTGCTGGTTGAAGAGGCTCGCCTGGCGCTGGGGAAACTCGCTGCGTATTGGCGCGATCAATTTGACATTCCGCTGGTGGCGATCACCGGCAGCAACGGCAAGACCACGGTCAAGGAAATGCTCGCCAGCATCCTGCGCATGGCTGCGGGCAGCGAAGCTGCCGTGCTGGCGACCCAAGGCAACCTGAACAACGACATCGGCATGCCGCTGACGCTGTTGCGCCTGAACGCCCGGCATCGCTACGCGGTGATCGAGATGGGTATGAACCATCCGGGCGAGATCGATTACCTGACACATCTCGCCTGTCCCGACGTGGCGCTGGTCAACAACGCCAGCGGCGCGCATCTGCTGGGGCTGGGTTCGGTCGAGGCGGTGGCGCGCGCCAAGGGCGAAATATTTTCCGGGCTCAGGGTGCAGGGTACTGCGGTGATCAACGCCGACGACGAGCATGCGCCGCTGTGGCGCAGCCTGGCCGGGACGCGTGCGTTGCTGGAGTTTGGTCTGGGCGAGTCGGCCGATGTGTCGGGCAGCTACCAGGCTTCCGCTCCGGGGTTGACTTTGGCGGTGCAAACCCCGGTGGGCAACTTCGCCGTGAATTTGCAGGTTCCGGGCGAGCACAACGCGCGCAACGCACTGGCGGCAACCGCTGCGGCGGTGGTGCTGAACGTGCCGCTGGCAACCATCGCCGCGGGTCTGGAGAGCTTTTCCGGTGTGGCGGGGCGGCTGCAGCGCAAGCGGGCGAGCTGCGGCGCGACGCTGATTGACGATACCTATAACGCAAATCCGGCTTCGCTGCATGCCGCGATCAAGGTGCTGGCGCAGGCCGAGGGCAAGCGCGTGCTGGTGTTCGGCGACATGGGCGAGCTGGGCGATGACGCTGCACGTTTCCATGCCGAGGTTGGTCGCACGGCGCGCGATGCGGGTATCGAACTGTTATATGCGCTGGGCGACCTGAGCAAGCAGGCGGTGCGCGAATTTGGCGCCGGTGCGCAGCATTTCGAGCGCATCGAGGACTTGCAGGACGCGCTGGGAGGACAGCTGGATGGGCATGCCACGGTGCTGGTGAAGGGTTCGCGCTTCATGAAAATGGAACGCGTCGTGAAATATTTGGAGGGCGGCGAAAACCGCTGACCAGGGGGAAAATATGCTGCTCGCACTCGCGCATTGGCTGGCTCAGGACATCAGGTTCTTCAGCGTGTTTGGCTATATCACGTTGCGTACCGTGCTGGCTGCGATGACCGCGCTGGCCATTTCCTTCGTGGTCGGGCCGATGATGATACGCAAGCTGACCGCCTACAAGATCGGCCAGTCGGTGCGCAACGACGGACCGCAGACGCATCTGGTCAAGGCCGGCACGCCGACGATGGGCGGGGCGCTGATCCTGACCTCGATCGCGATCACCACCTTGTTGTGGGGTGACCTGTCCAACCATTACGTGTGGGTGGTGTTGCTCACGACGCTGGGTTTCGGCGTGATCGGCTGGGTGGATGATTACCGCAAGGTGGTGTACCGCAATCCCAAGGGTTTGTCGGCGAAGGCCAAGATGGCATGGCAATCGGTGATCGCGTTGCTGGTGGGGATCTATCTATGGAAGGCGGCCAGCCTGCCGGCACACACAGAACTGATCGTGCCGTTTCTGAAGTTTCTGGTGTTCCCGCTTACCGCATTCGCATTCATCGCGCTGACCTATCTGGTGATCGTGGGCACCAGCAATGCGGTGAACCTGACCGACGGCCTGGACGGACTGGCGATCATGCCGACCGTGCTGGTCAGCAGCGCGCTGGCGATATTCGCCTATGTGGCCGGTAACGTGGTGTTCGCTAAGTATCTCGGGGTGCCTTACGTACCCGGTGCCGGTGAACTGGCGGTGTTCTGCGGCGCGATCGCCGGAGCGGGGCTGGCGTTCCTGTGGTTCAACGCCTATCCCGCAGAGGTGTTCATGGGCGATGTCGGTGCGCTGGCATTGGGTGCGGCGCTCGGCACCGTCGCCGTGATCGTGCGCCAGGAGCTGGTGCTGATGATCATGGGCGGCGTGTTCGTCGTCGAAGCGGTCTCGGTGATGATACAGGTGACCTCGTTCAAGCTCACCGGCAAGCGCGTGTTCCGCATGGCGCCGCTGCACCATCACTACGAATTGAAGGGCTGGAAGGAGACCCAGGTCGTGGTCAGATTCTGGATCATCACGATCTTGCTGGTGCTGCTGGGCCTGGCGACGTTGAAACTCAGATGATGCAACTCAAGGATAAATCGGTGCTGGTCATCGGTCTCGGCGAGACAGGGCTGTCCATGGTGCGCTGGCTCAGCGCCCAGGGCGCGCGCCTGCGCGTCGCGGACAGCCGCAGCGCACCGCCCGGTCTGACGGAGATCGCCCGGTATGTCGAATCCGGGCAGATCCGTTGCGGCGCATTCCAGGACGCGATGTTCGACGGCATAGAGTTGATCGCGATCAGCCCGGGCGTGCCGTTGCGCGATCCGGTCGTGGCCGGCGGCGTGGCGCGCGGCATTCCGGTGGCCGGCGATATCGAATTGTTAGCTCAGTCGCTGGGCCGAGCTCATCGTCCGCGTGTCCTTGCGATCACCGGTGCGAACGGCAAGACGACGGTGACCAGCATGGTGGCGCATCTGTGCAAGGCTGCCGGCAAGGATGCAGTGACGGCAGGGAATATTTCCCCCGCGGTGCTGGATGTAGTGTTGAGTCGCGGCGCGCACCAGCCGGAGATATGGGTGCTGGAGCTGTCCAGCTTCCAGCTGGAGACCACGTACAGTCTGCAGGCCGATGCGGCGACCGTGCTGAATGTCACCGAAGATCATCTGGATCGGTACTCGGGCATGGATGAGTATGCCGCCGCGAAGGCGCGCATCTTCTTCGGCATCGGCATGCAGGTACTGAATCGCGATGATGCACGCAGCATGGGCATGGCAGTGCCTGGCCGCAAGATCGCTACCTTTGGCATGGATGCGCCGCACGTCGAGTCCGACTGGGGCATGGAGCGCGATGCGGACGATATCTGGCTGGTGCAGGGCAGGCAACGGTTGCTGAAGGCCAGCGAGCTGCAGGTTGCCGGATTGCACAACATGGCCAATGCGCTTGCGGCGCTGGCGCTGTGCCGCGCGATCGATCTGCCGATGGAAAGCCTGCTGGATGGCTTGCGCAGTTTCAAGGGCTTGCCGCACCGGGTGGAGCGTGTGGCGGAGATCGAGGGTGTCACCTATTACGACGATTCCAAGGGGACCAATGTCGGCGCGACGATCGCCGCGTTGCAGGGGTTGGGGCGCAAGGCGGTGTTGATCGCCGGCGGCGAGGGCAAGGGCCAGGACTTTGCGCCGCTCAATCCGGTGGTCGCCCGGCATGCGCGGGGCGTGCTGCTGATCGGGCGCGATGCACCGCTGATCGAACGTGCCTTGCAGGGATGCGGGGTGCCGGTGGCGCATGCACGGGATATGCACGATGCGGTGCAGCATGCGGCGCACCTGGCGCAGCGCGGTGACGCGGTGTTGCTGTCGCCGGCGTGCGCCAGTTTCGACATGTTCCGCAATTATGCGCACCGCGCCGAGGTGTTTGTCGAGGCGGTGCAGGAGTTGGGTAGGGGGGGCATGTGGTCTCATTAGTCAAGACACGTTCGCGCCTGCCGCAGGTGCAATACGACGAGCTGCTGATCTGGCTGCTGGTTGCGCTGCTCACGCTAGGGTTGGTGATGGTGTATTCAGCGTCGATCGCGACAGCGGAGGGCAGCAAGTTCACCGCCTACCAGCCGACCTATTACCTGATGCGCCATGGCGTATTCATCGCACTCGGCGTGCTGGCGGGGATATTCGCATTCCAGGTTCCGGTGCAGACATGGCAGAACTATGCCCCCTATCTGTTCGTCGCCGGCGCGGTGCTGTTGTTGCTGGTGCTGATTCCCGGCATCGGGCGCGAGGTCAACGGCAGCCGGCGCTGGCTGTCCCTGCTGGTGATCAATCTGCAGCCCTCCGAGCTGATGAAGCTGTTTGCGGTGTTGTATGCCGCCGACTACACGATACGCAAGGGCAAGGTCGGCCATGTGTTCAGCAAGGCTTTCGTGCCGATGTTCGTGGTGATGGTGGTGGTGGGAGCGCTGCTGTTGCTGGAGCCGGACATGGGCGCGTTCGTCGTGATCATATCGATCGCACTATGCACGCTGTGGCTGGGCGGTTTCAATATCAAGGTGTTCGCGGGCTTGCTGGTGGCGCTGCCGCTGGCTTTCGGTGCACTGATCCTTTCTTCACCCTATCGGATGCAGCGCGTCATCGGTTTCATGGATCCCTGGTCCGATCCGTTCGGCAAGGGGTATCAGCTGAGCCATGCGCTGATTGCCTTTGGCCGTGGCGAATGGATGGGGGTGGGGCTGGGCGCGAGCGTGGAGAAGCTGTTCTACCTGCCGGAAGCGCACACCGATTTCCTGATGGCCGTGATCGCCGAAGAGCTGGGGTTGGTCGGCGTGGCTGCGGTGATCGCGCTGTTCGCGCTGCTGGTGGTGCGCGCCTTTCAGATTGGCCGCCATGCGGCGTTTCTGGAACGCAACTTTTCCGCGCTGGTCGCGCAGGGGATAGGCGTGTGGCTGGGCGTGCAGGCGATGATCAACATCGGTGTGAACATGGGGGTGTTGCCGACCAAGGGGTTGACCTTGCCGTTCCTGAGCTTCGGAGGCAGCGGTGTGGTGGTCAACTGCATCGCCGCCGCCGTGCTGCTGCGCGTTGATTATGAAAACCGTCGAATTGCACGGGGCTTGCCGGCATGAACGTTGATCATCTCAAACTTGGTGAATGGTGCGCAAAGTCTGGAAGTTCGACGGTTTCGGTGCAGGCTCATATTCGCGCAGCGAATCTGATGCCGGAACCAAAACAGACGGATTGCGGGGGCTGCCGGCATGAGCCGCTCGATACTGATTATGGCCGGCGGCACAGATGGACACATTTTTGGCTGCGACGTAACGCGCACAAAACGCGCATTCCCCCATGCGGGGACAAGAGTCTGCGCCGAAAATATGGCCAGAACAGAGGTGGCATATGTCTAGGTCGATATTGATTATGGCTGGCGGAACCGGAGGCCATATTTTTCCGGCATTGGCGGTCGCCGATGTGCTGCGCGGCGGCGGGTGGGATGTCACCTGGCTGGGTGCGCCGGACAGCATGGAGGCGGAGCTGGTGCCGAGGCATGGCTATCGGATGGCGTTTGTGCGGTTCTCCGGGCTGCGCGGCAAGGGGCTGCTGCGCAAGTTGCTGCTGCCGGTCAACCTGCTGGTCGCCTTGGCGCAGAGCGCGGCCGCGATATTCCGTCATCGTCCCGATGTGGTGCTGGGCATGGGCGGGTATATCAGCTTTCCGGGCGGGTTGATGGCGGCGCTGCTGCGCAGGCCGTTGGTGATACACGAACAGAATTCGATCGCCGGATTGAGCAACAGGGTGTTGTCCCATCTGGCGCAACAGGTGTTGAGCGGTTTTCCCGATGTGCTGCCCAAGGCGGTCTGGTGCGGCAATCCGGTGCGCAATGCGATTGCCGTGCTGCCCGAGCCACAGCAGCGCTATGCCGGCAGACAGGGCAATTTGAAGGTGTTGGTGGTGGGAGGGAGTTTGGGAGCGCAAGCGATCAACGAAGTGTTGCCGCAAGCGCTCGCTTTTTTACCCGAAGAAACACGCCCGGCGGTGTTGCATCAAACCGGCAAGAAGCATCTGGAAGCGGTGCAGCGGCTTTACCGGCAGGCAGGTGTGGAGGCGGATGTCCAGCCATTCCTGGACGACATGGCGGGCAGTTATGCGGAGGCCGATGTGGTGATCTGCCGTGCCGGGGCCTTGACCGTCGCCGAACTTGCCGCGGCAGGTGTGGCCAGCATCCTGATCCCGTTCCCGTTCGCGGTGGACGATCATCAGACGCATAACGCGCGCTTCCTCAGCGAGCATGGTGCGGCGGTGTTGTTGCCGCAAACGGAATTGAACGCGGAAAAACTGGCTGGGCTGTTGCGTGAATTAAACCGGGAAAAATTGTTGCAGATGGCGCGGCAGGCGCGCGGTATGGCCAAGGCCGATGCCGCGTTTGCGGTGGCCAAGGTGTGCAAGGGGTTGGGGCAGTGAAACATAAAGTCAAACGCATCCATTTCGTCGGTATCGGTGGTTCCGGCATGAACGGCATCGCCGAGGTACTGTTCAATCTGGGATTCCAGGTCAGCGGTTCCGATCTGGGCGAGAACGCGGCGACGCAGCGCCTCAAGCAGCTCGGCGTGCCAGTGTACCTGGGGCATGACGCGCAGCATCTGTCCGATGCGGATGCGGTCGTGGTGTCGACCGCGGTCGGCCAGGACAATCCGGAAGTGCTTGCGGCCAGGCAGCGTCGTATCCCGGTGGTGCCGCGCGCGATGATGCTGGCGGAATTGATGCGCCTGCGCCAGGGCGTCGCGGTGGCCGGGACGCACGGCAAGACCACCACCACTTCGCTGGTCGCCAGCGTGCTGGCCAAGGGCGGCTTCGATCCGACCTTCGTGATCGGCGGCAGGCTCAACAGCAGCGGTACCAATGCCAAGCTGGGCACGGGCGAATTTATCGTGGTGGAGGCGGACGAGTCGGATGCATCGTTCCTGTATCTGCAGCCGATACTGGCGGTGATCACCAACATCGATGCCGACCACATGGAAACCTACGGCCACGATTTCGCGCGGCTGAAACAGGCGTTCGTCGACTTCGTGGAACACCTGCCGTTCTACGGTATGGCGATGGTATGCGTGGACGATGCCAACGTGCGCGAGATCCTGCCGCGCATCAGCAAACCGGTGTGCACCTACGGCCTCAGCGAGGGCGCGCAGATACGTGCCGTCGATGTACGGCACCAGAGCGGGCAGATGCGTTTCACCGCGCAATGCCGCCAGAACGGAACACCAAGGGACCTGGATATCACGCTGAATCTGGCCGGGATGCACAACGTGCTGAATGCGCTGGCGGCGATCGCGATCGGGCTGGAGGTCGGCGTAGCGGACGAGGCGATCGTCGCTGCGCTGGCCGAGTTCCAGGGCGTCGGGCGGCGCTTCCAGCGTTATGGCCAGGTGCGCTTGCCCGACGGCGGCGCATTCACGCTGCTCGATGATTACGGCCATCACCCGGTGGAAATGGCCGCAACGCTGGCCGCGGTGCGCGGCGCATTTCCCGGCAAGCGCCTGGTGCTTGCCTTCCAGCCGCACCGTTACACGCGTACACGGGACCTGTTCGAGGATTTTGTGAAGGTGCTGTGTACCGTGGATGCATTGCTGCTGGCCGAGGTATATGCCGCCGGAGAGATGCCGATCGTTGCCGCCAACGGGCGCGCGTTGATGCATGCCTTGCGTGTCGCCGGGCAGAATGAGGCGGTGTTCGTCGAACAGATCGCCGACATGCCGCAGGCCATCATGCAGATGGCGCGTGATGGCGATGTCGTGATCACGATGGGTGCAGGCTCGATTGGCACCGTTCCGCAACGTCTGGGTGAGCCATGAACATGAGCGAGCCGCGACAGTTCATCGATTCGGCGCTGCGTGGCGTGTGGCGGCACGACGTCGCCATGAGCAGGCTCACCAGCTGGCGGGCGGGTGGGATAGCCGATCACGTATACAAGCCTGCCGATCTGGATGATCTGGTGCGGTTCATGCGCAGCTTCCCGCCCGAACAGCCGCTCTATGAAGTCGGTCTGGGCAGCAATCTGCTGGTGCGCGACGGTGGTCTGCGCGGCACGGTGTTGTTGCTGCACGGCGCGTTGAGCGAGTTGAGCCTGCAGGCGGATGGCAGCGTGTATGCCGAGGCGGGCGTACCGGGTGCCAAGCTGGCGCGCTTCGCCGCGCTGCACGATCTGCGCGGCGCGGAATTTTTTGCAGGGATACCGGGAACACTGGGCGGCATGCTGGCGATGAACGCGGGTTGTTATGGCAGCGAGACCTGGGCAAGCGTGTTGCGGGTGCAAACCATAGACAGGCATGGCGAGGTCCGGGTGAGAACTGCCGATGAATACGAAATTGCTTATCGTCATGTCGCGTTGCGTGAGCGCAACGACGAAAGATTTATCGCTGCTTGGTTGAAGTTCCAGCCCGGCGACGGCGAGGTGGCGCGCCAGGAGATCAAGGCATTGCTGAGCAAGCGCATTGCCAGCCAGCCTTTGCATATGCCCAATGCAGGCTCGGTGTTCCGCAATCCGCCGGGCGACCATGCCGCGCGCCGAACCGGCGTCAGGCTGCAATGCGAAGTGCGGATTATCGGGGAAAGAGCGGAGAGCGGTAAGTAGTAAGTGGGGGCGACCACACTACTAACCACTTCCCACTCACCAAACTGAATGGAACAAATGAATAAATTTGGCAAAGTCGCGGTGTTGTTCGGTGGACGTTCTGCGGAGCGCGAGGTGTCGTTGAAGAGCGGTGCGGCGGTGCTGGCCGCATTGCAACGCAGCGGGGTCGATGCGCATGGCTTCGATCCGGCCACGCGCAAGCTGCAAGACCTGGCGGATGAGGGCTACGAGCGTGCGTTCATCGCGCTGCACGGGCGCTACGGCGAGGACGGCACCGTGCAGGGCGCACTGGAATTGTTGCGCATCCCTTATACCGGCAGCGGCGTGATGGCGTCCGCGCTGGGCATGGACAAGTGGCGCACCAAACTGGTGTGGCGGGCGGGTGGATTGCCCATCCCGGATTTCAGGTTGCTGGATGAACACAGTGACTGGCAGGGAGTGGCCCGGGAACTGGGCTTGCCGCTGTTCGTCAAGCCCGCCAACGAGGGGTCCAGCGTAGGCATCAGCAAGGTCAAGGACGTGGGCGATTTGCCGGCCGCCTATCGCGCGGCGGCCCGGCATGACCCGCTGGTGTTGGCCGAACGCTATGTCGGCGGCGGAGAGTATACCGTCGCGATCCTGGGCGAGCAGGCGCTGCCGGTGATCAAGATCGAGCCGGCCAACGAGTTCTACGATTACGAAGCGAAATATCTGCGCGACGACACGCGCTACCTGTGCCCGAGCGGATTGAGCGCCAGCCAGGAAGCGGAGATGCAACGTTTGGCCAGGCTGGTTTTCGCATTGGTGGGCGGGCTGGGGTGGGGACGGGTGGATTTCCTGATGAGCGATAGCGGGCAGCCGTATCTGCTGGAGGCGAATACCGCGCCGGGGATGACCGACCACAGCCTGGTGCCGATGGCGGCGCGTCAGGCAGGGATCAGTTTCGAACAGCTGGTGCTGCGTGTGCTGGAGCTGGCGCATGTGGGATAACCCCGCGCTGTTGCGCAATCTCGCGAATATGCTGATTGCGTTCAGCATGCTGGCATTGCTGTGCGGCGCGGCCTATTACACGCTGCATCTGCCGGAGCTGGCGCCGGTGCGCAGCGTGAAGCTGGATGCCGCGCCACAGCGTGTGGATGCGGCGGCGGTGCTGCGGGTGGTGCGCAACGAAGTGCGCGGTAATTTTTTTACCGTGGATATCGAACGGTTGAGGGGGGCGCTGGAGAGGCTGCCCTGGGTGCGCAGCGTGACGATACGGCGCGAATTTCCCGAGCGCCTGACGGTGCAGCTGGAGGAGCATCAGGTGCTGGCGCACTGGAATGAGAGCGCCCTGGTGAATCGCCGGGGCGAGATATTTGTGGCCGAGACCGCGCAGATGTTGCCGAGCTTTATCGGGCCGGATGAGGCGGCGCCCGAAGTGGCGCGGCGCTACGCGGAATTCAGCCAGCAACTGGCGGCGTTGAATCTGCGGGTGACCCAGCTGGCGCTGTCGCCGCGCCATGCATGGCAATTGCGCCTGAACAACGGTGTGGTGCTGGAGCTGGGGCGGGAGGAGATGCAGCAGCGGGTGGCAAGGTTTGTGACGGGCTATCCATATAGCCAGGTAGCCCTGCAGGGCGCCGGGGTGAAATATGTGGACTTGCGCTACCGCAATGGTTTTGCCGTACGAATGGAGCACGGTTGAACAGGAATCAATGAGCAAGTGGTGGGGAGTGTGCGATGAGCAGAAACAAGGAAGCTAAAAACCTGGTGGTGGGCCTGGATATCGGTACGTCCAAGATCGTGGCCATCGTCGGCGAGGTCAAGCCGGACGGCATGCTGGAAGTGATCGGCATGGGCATGCACGCATCGGACGGCATGAAGAAGGGCATGGTGGTCAACATCGAGGCGACGGTCGGTGCGATCCAGCGTGCGCTCGAGGAAGCCGAATTGATGGCCGACTGCAAGATACACGAGGTCTATACCGGCATCGCAGGCAGTCACATCCGCGGCATCAACTCGCGCGGCATGGTGAAGATCAAGGAAAAGGAAGTCGCCCCTGCCGACATAGACCGGGTGGTCGAGACCGCCAGTTCGATCAGCCTGCCGGGCGATCAGCAGATACTGCACATCCTCGAACAGGAGTTCAGCATCGACGGCCAGGACGGCATCAAGAAGCCGCTGGGCATGAGCGGCATGCGCCTGGATGTCGAGGTGCACATCGTCAGCGGCGCGGTGTCTGCGGTGCAGAACATCATGAAGTGCATCCATCGTTGCGGGCTGGAGGTCAACGAGTTGATCCTGCAGCCGCTGGCTTCGAGCAAGGCGGTGCTGGAGGAGGACGAGAAGGAGCTGGGCGTGTGTATCGTCGACATCGGCGGCGGCACGACCGACATCGCGGTGTTCACCGGCGGGGCGATACGCCATACCGCGGTGATTCCGATCGCCGGCGACCAGATCACCAACGATATCGCGATGGCGTTGCGCACCCCGACGCAGGATGCCGAGGACATCAAGATCAAGCATGGCTGCGCGTTGCGTCAGCTGGCCGATGACGGTGCGATCGAGGTGCCGGGGGTGGGCGATCGCGGGCCGCGCATGTTGTCGCGCCAGACGCTGGCCGAAGTGATCGAGCCGCGCGTCGAGGAGTTGTATTCGCTGGTGCAGCAGGAGCTGCGCCGTAGCGGTTTCGAGGACCTGATGTCGTCCGGCATCGTCATCACCGGCGGCAGCAGCGCGATGCAGGGTATGGTCGAGTTGGGCGAAGAGATATTCCACCTGCCGGTGCGGTTGGGGATACCGAAATATGTCGGCGGATTATCGGATGTGGTGAAGACACCGCGCATGGCCACGGGTGTCGGTCTCTTGCTGTATGGCCTGGAGCACTTTCAACGCAATGAGGAGACGCGCATGAAATCGAGTTCGTTCGGCGATGTATGGGCAAAGATGAAATCCTGGTTTTAGAGGGCTGGTTTGGCAGTTTGGATTGCGGTTTTAAATTTAGTTTAACTATCACGAAGGGAGATGAAGATGTTTGAAATCATGGAAGCGCAGACTCAGGATGCAGTGATCAAAGTGGTGGGTGTGGGCGGCTGCGGTGGCAACGCGGTCGATCACATGATCGAGCAGGGGGTGCAGGGTGTCGAGTTCATCGTCATCAATACCGATGCGCAGGCGCTCAAACGCAGCAAGGCGCGCACCCAGTTGCAGATTGGCGCAAACATCACCAAGGGCCTCGGTGCAGGTGCCAAGCCTTCGGTAGGGCAGGCGGCGGCAGAAGAGGACCGCGAGCGCATCAAGGAGATGATCGCGGGCGCGAACATGGTGTTCATCACCGCGGGCATGGGCGGTGGTACCGGCACCGGCGCCGCACCTGTCGTTGCGCAGATCGCCCGTGAGCTGGACATCCTGACCGTCGCGGTGGTGACCAAGCCGTTCGCCTACGAGGGCAACCGCATGCGCTTTGCCAAGGCCGGTATCGAGGCGTTGCACGAGCATGTCGATTCGCTGATCATCGTACCGAATTCCAAGCTGATGGAGGTGTTGGGCAGCGATGTGACCGTGCCGGAAGCCTTCAAGGCCGCCAACGGTGTGTTGCAGGGCGCGGTGGCGGGTATTGCGGAAGTGATTAACGTTCCAGGCCTGATCAACGTCGACTTCGCCGACGTGCGCACCGTGATGTCGGAAAACGGCATGGCGATGATGGGTTCGGCGATCGCGTCCGGCCCCGATCGTGCACGTGTCGCGGCCGAGCGCGCGATTGCCAGCCCGTTGCTGGAGGATGTGGACATGTCGGGTGCGCGTGGTGTGCTGGTCAATATCACCTCGTCCAGCCAGCTGCGCCTGAAGGAGATCGACGATGTGATGGAGTGCGTGCAGTTTGCCGCCGAAGAAGCCACGGTGATCGTCGGTTCGGTGTTCGATGACGTGATGGGCGAAGAATTGCGGGTGACCGTGGTCGCAACCGGCCTGGGTGCTCCGCTGGCGCGCAAGCAGCCCAAGCCTGAAGTGGTGTATCGCGGCGAGGAAACCTATCAGCGCACCGGCACCGATAACGAGCCGATCGCCAATTCCGGGGTGAACTACAACGAGCTGGATACGCCGGCAGTGATGCGCCGTGGCCGCAGGGAAACCATCAATGCGATGGAGAAATCGGGCATGGACACGCTGGATATCCCGTCGTTCCTGCGCAAGCAGGCGGACTAGGTGCGCATGCGCGGTGCATGCAGTTCGGGCGTATATGGGCTATGGTAAAATCCGGCGATGATTTCCAGGCTTAATACACCTATGGTCAAGCAACGTACCTTGAAGAGTTCTGTCAGTGTGACGGGTGTCGGGTTGCACAGTGGCGAAAAAGTCACGCTCTCCCTGCGTCCGGCGCCGGCGAACAGCGGCATCGTGTTTCGCCGGGTTGACCTGAAGCCGGTCGTCGAGATGCGCGCACGGGCCGAGCTGGTGCATGACACGCGGCTTTCCACCTGCATGGAACTGGACGGCGCACGTGTTGCGACCGTCGAGCATCTGATGTCGGCGCTGGCCGGCTTGGGGGTGGATAATGTCTATGTCGATCTGGATAGCGCCGAGGTGCCTATCATGGACGGCAGCGCCGGGACTTTCATTTTCCTGCTGCAGTCGGCGGGTATCACCGAGCAGGCTGCGGCCAAGAAGTTCATTCGCGTCAAAAAGACGGTCGAGGTCAAGCAGGGTGACAAATGGGTGCGTTTCGAGCCATATCACGGTTACAAACTGACCTTCACGATCAACTTCGCTCATCCGGTGTTCGCCAACACCAGGCAGCATGTGGTGGTCGACTTGGGCGAGGAATCCTACGTGCGTGACATCAGCCGGGCGCGTACCTTCGGTTTCATGCAGGACGTCGAGAACATGCGCGCGCAGGGCCTGGCGCTGGGTGGCAGCCTCGATAACGCGATCGTGATGGATGAATACCGCGTGTTGAATGCGGATGGTCTGCGTTTCGAGGACGAGTTCGTCAAGCACAAGGTGCTGGACGCGATCGGCGACCTGTACCTGCTGGGACATCCGCTGATCGGGGCATTCTCCGGATACAAATCCGGACATGCGCTGAACAACGCCTTGCTCAGGGCCTTGCTGGCAGACGAGCAGGCCTGGGAGTTTGTCACATTCGATAATGTCGAACAGGCGCCGGCGTTCCTGCGCCTGCAGTTGCAGGCAACCTGACCGCTCCCGACGGCGGCCTCATGCTGATCCTGCGTCTGGTGCTGCTGTTGGTTGCGTTGCTGCTGGTGCTGAGCGGCGGGATGTATGTCTTTACGCGTGACCGGCATTACCTCAAATTTGCCTGGCAAACCTTGCGTTTTGTCGTGCTGTTGCTGCTGGTCTTTGCGCTGCTGTTTGTGCTGGAGCGCTATGTCTTGGTGGGCTGGCTGGCGATACTCTAGATTTTTTCTTGCAGCATCTTTTCCAGCGCGTGTTTCAGCGGCGAATCGTCAAGATGCTGGCTGAGTTCCAGCAGGGCGCGTTGCGCAGGCCTGCCCAGCTTGCGCGGGGCGGACCGGGGAAGCTCAGCCGTATAGGCAACTTGCACCTTGACACGGATTCCGCTAACCTCGCACCCCTTGTTTTGTAACAGGACGGCCAATTCCGGCGCAAGCTGGCGTAATTTCGCCGCAACCGTGGCGTTCCCCACCGCGAGGCTGAGCGTGCCATTTTGCAGGCCGAGCACTTGGCAGGTTTGTGCGAGGTAGGGTGGCATCACGGCGGCGACTTGGCGCTGCAAGGCTGTCAGGGTTTGCACCTTGGCCAGCAGAGGCCGCAACTCCGGGGTGCCGCTCAACAGGGATTTAACAGGTTGTGCCACGTCGATCGGATAGACAAGAAAGGTGGGAGGCGTGAATATTATTCTAGTTTCCAGTCGTTTAGCAAAAACACATAGCATCAGTCTGGGCCGGTGGCAGTTGCTGACGGCATTGATGGCGTCGTTCGTGCTGATGCTGGGCGCCGCATTCAGCATGCAATACCTGATGGTGCGTTATGCGCCGGAAGGCCTGGCAGAAGGGATGCAGATCCTGCTGTCCAAGGTTCAGAGTGCCGAACAGGAGAAGCAGCAGAGTTATCTGCACAATAGCCTGGACGCGATGGCGTCGCGGGTCGGGCAGATGCAGGCGCAAATGCAGCGCCTTGATGCGCTGGGCGGGCGGCTGGCCAAACTGACCGGCATGAAGCCCGAAGAATTCCAGTTCGACCAGCCGCCCGCGCAGGGCGGGCCGTTGATTACCGCTCCTGCGCAGCAGATGTCGGTGTCCGCTCTGGAGCATGAGCTGGACAGCCTGAGCAAGGTGGTCAGTGACCGCAACGACAAGTTGCTGGCACTGGAGACGATGCTGATGCAGAACCAGCTCAGCAGCAGGCTGTTGCCCTCGATTTCGCCCATCAATGACGGGTGGTATTCCTCGAATTTCGGCTGGCGTATCGATCCGTTTACGGGCAGCAGCGCGATGCACGAGGGGGTGGACTACATGGTTCCGGAGGGGACTGCGATCCATGCCTCGGCAGGAGGTGTGGTCGCCTATTCTGATTACCATCCCCAGTATGGTAATATGGTCGAGATCGATCACGGCAATGACATTGTGACGCGTTATGCGCATGCTTCTCGAGTGATGGTCAAGGTGGGTCAGGTGGTGCGGCGCGGCGAGAAGATCGCCGAGGTCGGCAGCACGGGACGTTCAACCGGAAACCATTTGCACTTTGAAGTTCGCTATAAAGGCATCGCCCAGAATCCGGTGCGTTTTCTGCAGAAACGCCTCGGTTAAAGATGGCTGGATATTGGTGAGGGTGAGGTGATGGTCTGCCTCACCCTTTATTATTTGTATTTGAGAAAACGAAAACATGATTTCCAGTGTATTGAAAAGCGTCTTTGGCAGCCGTAACGACCGCTTGCTCAAGCAGTATCGCGCCACCGTATCAACCATCAACAAGCTGGAAGCGGAGATCGCCAAGCTCAGCGACGAGCAGTTGCGCGCCAAGACCGACAGTTTCAGGCAGCGGCATGGTCAGGGGGAATCCCTGGATACCTTGCTGCCCGAGGTGTTCGCCGTCGTGCGCGAGGCCAGTTCGCGGGTGCTGGGCATGCGCCATTACGACGAGCAGCTGATCGGCGGCATGGTGCTGCATTACGGCAAGATCGCCGAGATGCGCACCGGCGAGGGCAAGACGCTGATGGCTACGCTGCCGGTGTATCTGAATGCGATCTCGGGCAAGGGTGTGCATGTCGTCACCGTCAACGATTATCTGGCCAGCCGTGATGCCGAATGGATGGGCCGGCTGTATCGCTTTCTCGGGATGTCGGTGGGCACGATCCTTTCGCAGATGCAGTCCAGCGACAAGCAGGCTGCCTATGCGGCCGATATCACCTATGGCACCAACAACGAATTCGGTTTCGATTACCTGCGTGACAACATGGCGACAGAGGCTGGCGCGCGTTTTCAGCGCCCGCTGAACTTCGCCATCGTCGACGAGGTGGACTCCATCCTGATCGATGAGGCGCGCACCCCGCTGATCATCTCCGGCCAGGCGGAAGACAACATCGACAACTATGTGCGCATCAATCAGCTGGTGCCTAAACTGGTCAAGCAGGCAGAGGAGGACGGGCCCGGCGACTTCAGCGTCGATGAGAAGAGCCAGCAGATACTGCTGACCGAGGCCGGTCACGAACATGCCGAGAACATGCTGACCGAGGCAGGCCTGCTGCCGGCCGGGGGCAGCCTGTATGACCCCGCGAACATCACGCTGATCCATCATCTGTATGCGGCATTGCGCGCGCACAACCTGTTCCACCGCGACCAGCATTATGTGGTGCAGGACGGCGAGGTGGTGATCGTCGATGAATTTACCGGACGCCTGATGTCGGGGCGGCGCTGGTCGGACGGTCTGCACCAGGCGGTGGAGGCGAAGGAGGGTGTGGAAATCCAGAAGGAAAACCAGACGCTGGCATCGATCACCTTCCAGAACTATTTCCGTTTGTACAACAAGCTGGGCGGCATGACCGGAACGGCAGATACCGAAGCGTACGAGTTTCAGCAGATATACAACCTGGAAACGGTGATGATCCCGCCGCATCGTCCGACGATACGCAAAGACATGATGGACAAGGTCTACCTGACCGCGAAGGAGAAGTATCTTGCGGTGATCGCGGATATCAAGGATTGTTACCAGCGCGGGCAGCCGGTGCTGGTGGGGACAACCTCGATCGAAAACTCGGAGTTGCTGGCGCAGTATCTGGAGCGGGAAAAAATGCCGCACCAGGTGCTGAATGCCAAGCAGCATGAGCGCGAGGCGCAGATCATTGCGCAAGCCGGGCGTCCCAAGATGGTCACGATCGCCACCAACATGGCTGGCCGTGGTACGGACATCGTGCTGGGCGGCAGCATTGAAAAGCAGATCGAGCTGATTCATGCGGATGCCAGCCTGGACGAGTCGGTCAAACAGCAACGCATCGCGCAGCTGAAGTCCGAGTGGCAGCAGTTGCACGAGCAGGTTCTGGCCAGCGGCGGCCTGCACATCATCGGTACCGAGCGTCACGAGTCGCGCCGTGTGGATAACCAGTTGCGCGGGCGCTCCGGCCGCCAGGGCGATCCCGGTTCCAGCAGGTTCTTCCTGTCGCTGGAAGACCCCTTGTTGCGCATCTTCGCTTCCGACCGGGTCGCGGCGATCATGAACAAATTCAAACTGCCCGAGGGCGAGGCGATCGAGCATAGCTGGGTGACGCGCGCGATCGAGAACGCGCAGCGCAAGGTCGAGGCGCGCAACTTCGATCTGCGCAAGCAGATACTGGAATACGACGATGTCGCCAACGATCAGCGCAAGGTGATCTACCAGCAGCGCAACGAGTTGCTGGAGAGCGCGGATATTTCCGAAACGATACAGGCGATGCGCGAAGGTGTGCTGGAAAGCACGGTCAGCATGTATATCCCGCCGCACAGCATGGAAGAGCAATGGGATGTGCCGGGGCTGGAAAAGGCATTGGCTTCCGAATTCCGTCTGGAATTGCCGCTGGCGCAATGGCTGGAGCAGGACAAGCAGTTGAACGAGGCCGGCTTGCGCGAGCGCATCGCCGAACAGGCGCGACAGGTATACCAGGCCAAGGTCGAACTGGTTGGCGCGGAAGCCATGCATCATTACGAGTCGATGATCATGCTGCAGAGCCTGGATGTGCACTGGCGCGAGCATCTTGCCGCGCTCGATCATTTGCGCCAGGGCATCCACTTGCGCGGTTATGCGCAGAAGAACCCCAAGCAGGAATACAAGCGCGAAGCCTTTGAGCTGTTTGCATCCATGCTGGACGCGATCAAGCGCGAAGTCACGCAGGTGCTGATGACCGTGCAGGTGCGCAGCGAAGCCGATGTGGAAACGGTGGAAGCCGCACCGCCGCCGGAAAATGTGCAGTATCATCACGCCGACTATGACGAGGCGCTGGCCCAGCCCGCCGATGGCGCGGAGGCAGAGCATAAGCCGTTGGTGCGCAACGAACCCAAGGTGGGGCGTAACGATCCCTGTCCTTGCGGCTCGGGCAAGAAATACAAGCAATGCCATGGCAGGTTAAGTTAAAACAATATGCGAAAGGAGAATGAGATGTCGTTAGTGATTGATACGCTGCGTACTTCAACTATCACTGAAGAGCTGAGCGATGCCGAAGTGGAAATTCTCGCCGGGCTGTTTGAAGTCAAAGATTACAAGTCGGGTGAAGTGATCGCCCAGCCCGGTGTCGAGAATCATGACAATCTGTTCATCCTCGCGCATGGCGACATCGAGGTGAAGATCAAGAGCGGCGCCGAAGAGGCCACGATACATGTGCTCAAGCCTGGCGACCTGGCAGGCATGATCACGTTCGCCGGCGGAGAGGCTTCGCAAGTCAGCGCGACGCTGTATTCGGTGGGCAACACCAAGGTGTTGAGCCTGGATCGCGCGAAATTCGAGACGCTGATCAACTCGCACCCGATGATCGTGTACAGGGTGATGCGCGGCGTTGTGCGCGATGTGCACAGCATCGTGCGGCGCATGAATGTGCAGTCCAACGAGCTGAGCAATTATATTTTCCGCTCTCACGGACGTTACTGATAGGGTGCGCTATCCCGCCTGGCTGCCGCGAGGCCGGCTTCAGGTGGCTGCTTGTCGTTTCATTTGCAACTATCCGCCCCACGTTTTGCCACTCGGTTAGGAATCAGGTCTTATGCCAGTCAATCTGACAGCGCCCGTTGCGGCGCAACTGTTGCCCGTCGCGGGCGTCTTGCTGGGCGTCGCCGAGGCGAACATCAAACGCCCTAATCGCAAGGATCTGCTGGTGATGCAGCTGTGCGATGGCGCACGCGTGGCGGGGGTGTTCACCAAAAATCGTTTCTGTGCCGCCCCGGTGATCGTCGCGCGCGAGCATCTGGCCCAAGTGATGGGCTCGGACGGCATCCGCGCGCTGCTGGTCAATACCGGCAATGCCAATGCAGGCACCGGCGAGCAGGGCATGCAGGATGCGCGCACCACCTGCGCGGCATTGGCCGGCCTGCTGGGCTGCAAGGCATCGCAGATATTGCCGTTCTCCACCGGTGTGATCATGGAGCCGTTGCCGGTGGCCAGGATCGCCGCGGGCCTGCCCGGTGCCGTGGCCAATATGCGTGCAGACAACTGGTACGATGCGGCGCATGCGATCATGACCACCGACATCGTCGCCAAGGCGATCTCGAAACAGGTGATGGTGGACGGTGTGCAAGTCACGATTACCGGCATCGCCAAGGGGTCCGGGATGATTCACCCGAACATGGCGACGATGCTCGGCTATATCGCGACTGACGCGGCGATTGCTCAGCAGCAGCTGCAGTCTATCGTCAGCGAGGCAGCCAACCGTTCGTTCAACTGCATCACCGTGGATGGCGACACCTCCACCAACGACGCGCTGATGCTGATCGCCACCGGCAAGGCTGCCATGCCTGAAGTAAAAGCGGCCGGCAGCAGCGCCTACAACACCCTGCTGGATGCGGTCAGTGAAGTCGCGATCTGGCTGGCACAGGCCATCGTGCGCGACGGTGAAGGCGCGACCAAGTTCATCGCCGTGCGCGTCGAGGGCGGCAGGGATGAGGAGGAATGCAAGCAGATCGGTTATGCGATCGCCCGCTCGCCGCTGGTCAAGACCGCGTTCTTCGCGTCCGATCCCAACCTGGGGCGCATCCTTGCGGCGATCGGCTATGCCGGTGTGGCCGATCTGGATGTGGCCGCGCTCAGGCTGTATCTGGATGACGTGCTGGTCGCCGAAAATGGCGGCCGCGCGGCCAGCTACCGCGAGGAAGACGGGCAGCGCATCATGCAGCAGAGCGATATCACGATACGCGTGGTGCTGAGCCGCGGCGCGGCGAATGCGACGCTGTGGACATGCGACTTCTCGTACGACTATGTGAAGATCAACGCGAGCTACCGCAGCTAACAGGGGCCGTAAAACTACTGTGGTGGTCACCTGCGGCGTTGCGCGGTGCTCGCTTCCTCGCCTACCTAAGAGGGATGTCTCGGTCGCTGTGCGCCGCGCGCCTTGCATCTGACCATCCTCGCTACGTTTTTCGGCTCCCTGTTGTTGGTGTTTTATTTCTTACCGAAGGTAAACACGGCATGGACAAACTAGACCACTTTCTCACTCGTGCAGAAGGGCTGTTGGCCCGCTTGGAAGGCATCTTGCCGGGCGCACAACCGGCTGCGCCGGACTGGCAGGCTGCCGCGGCATTCCGCTGGGATCATCGCCAGCGCACTCTGCACCCCGTTCCAAATTTTCAACGCATCGCGCTGACCGACTTGCTCGGCATCACCGAGCAGAAACAGCGCATCCGGCAGAACACGCTGCAATTCGTGCAGGGCGGTACGGCCAACAACGTGCTGC
>JACPVZ010000147.1 GCA_016197305.1 Nitrosomonadales bacterium
GCTAGCACGCCAGCATTCCAAAACTGAAGCCGGCAGAGTTACCCTGCCGGCGCATTCAAAACAACTATCAGGCAGTCAGCGTTGCCTGCTCAATACGGATACCCGCCCCCATCGTGCTGGAGATCGACACCTTCTTCAGGTACACACCCTTGGAAGCCGCAGGCTTGGCCTTGTTCAGCGCATCGATTAACGCCAGCAGGTTTTCACGCAACGCTTCCGGCGCAAATGAAGCACGACCGATAGTGCATTGCACGATACCGTTCTTGTCGGTGCGATATTGCACCTGGCCAGCCTTGGCATTCTTTACCGCACCCGCCACATCAGCCGACACCGTACCCACCTTAGGGTTAGGCATCAGGCCACGCGGACCCAGGATCTGGCCCAATTGACCGACCAAGCGCATCGCGTCGGGGCTTGCGATCAGCACGTCAAAGTTCAGATTGCCACCCTTGATCGATTCAGCCAGATCATCGAAACCCACGATATCGGCGCCGGCCGCCTTGGCCTCCTCAGCCTTGCCGCCCTGCGCAAACACCGCAACACGCACAGTTTTGCCGGTACCCTTAGGCAATACCACCGAGCCGCGCACCAATTGATCGGACTTGCGCGCATCGATCCCGAGGTTCACCGCGACGTCGATCGACTCGTCAAACTTCGCCACGGCGGTTTCCTTAACCAGATTCAGCGCATCACCCAAAGGATACAGCTTGTTGCGATCGACCTTGGCCGCAATTGCCTTATAACGTTTAGACATGTTATACACCCTCCACAGTGATACCCATGCTGCGCGCACTTCCGGCGATCGTGCGCACTGCGGCGTCCATATCGGCAGCCGTCAGGTCGGGCATCTTGGTTGTTGCGATTTCTTCCGCCTGCTTGCGGGTCAGCTTGCCCACCTTGTCGGTATGCGGCGTTTTGCTGCCCTTTTGAACACCCGCAGCCTACTTGATCAGAATCGTCGCAGGCGGAGTCTTCATGATGAAGGTAAAGCTCTTATCCGCAAACGCGGTGATCACCACCGGAATTGGCAAACCAGGCTCAACGCCCTGGGTTTGCGCGTTGAACGCCTTGCAGAACTCCATGATATTCAAACCGCGCTGACCCAATGCCGGGCCGATTGGCGGACTTGGATTTGCCTTACCGGCAGGCACTTGCAGCTTGATATAGCCGACTACTTTTTTTGCCATGATACACTCCTATCAAACGGGTTTAACGAAGCACAGCGCCTCTCCCCAACATAAGAAACAACAAACGGGAAACCACTTCCGCAATGACTGCGGACCGTGTTTCCCATCTCTGCTTCTCGCTTTTAGCCCTTTTCTACCTGGCCAAATCCCAACTCAACCGGTGTCGAGCGACCAAAGATGGTCACCGCCACACGTATCTTATTCTTGTCGTAGTTCACATCCTCAACCACGCCATTGAAATCGGTGAACGGCCCCTCTTTGACCCGCACCGACTCACCCACCTCAAACAACACCTTGGGCCTGGGCTTCTCAACCCCAGCCTGCATTTGCTGCATAATGTTCTGAACTTCCTTTTCGCTGATCGGCGTCGGCTTCATCGCAGAGCCACCCAAAAAACCGGTCACCTTGGGAATACTCTTGACCAGGTGCCAGCTCTCGTCGGTCATCTCCATCTCGACCAGCACATATCCGGGGAAGAACTTGCGCTCGGAAATACTTTTTTGCCCGGACTTAAGCTCGACCACCTCTTCAACCGGAACCAGAATCCGCCCGAACTGAGCCTGCATGCCCTCACGCTGGATGCGCTCGGTCAAGGCACGCTGCACGCTCTTTTCGAACTGCGAGTACGTATGAACAACATACCAATGCATGGCCATCACTCACCCCGTCCCATCAGTTTATTCACCACCAACATCAGACTCGCATCCACAGCCCACAAGAAAACAGCCATGATAATCGCAAACAAAATCACCACGCCGGTAGTCTGCAAGGTCTCCTTGCGCGTCGGCCAAACCACGCGCTTCGCCTCAGCAACGGAATCACCGCCAAATGCGAACAGACGCTTCCCCGGCTCGCTGGTCCACACCACCCCGGCAGCCAGCAACAAACCCAGCAACACCGAAGCCAACCTGAGCACCGCCGCGCTGTCATGCAGGTAGTAATAGCCCGCAACCCCCGCCGCCACCAGCAAAAATGCCACCAGCAACTTGATTTTATCCGCCATGCGCGATCATTCCAATTAACTGTACTTCTTCTTGGCAGGCCAGGAGGGTCTCGAACCCCCAACCCTCGGTTTTGGAGACCGATACTCTACCAATTGAGCTACTGGCCTAAACCCTTCAAGCAACAAGAGAGCTCCGCCCTCCCGCCACCACTCTTACTCAATAATCTTTGCAACCAC
>JACPVZ010000131.1 GCA_016197305.1 Nitrosomonadales bacterium
AGTAATCAGCACACCGTAATTCGAGTCCGTGCCGTTCATTCCCGAACCATTGATGTTGATCGCGCCGCTCACCGTCTCAACAATCGCGCCCGTCGCGATACGCACGCCCGAGCCAAAACTAGCTGTCGCACTGTTCACCGCAACGCCGGCTATATTGATATTCCCCGAACCGGTCGCATGCACCCATGCACCGCTGTGCAAATTCACGCCGCGGTTATCGCTGCCGGTCGCATTGCCGCTCGTGCCGTTTAATGTGAGCGTGCCATCGGCCACGGACACTTCCGAGCCGGAAATGGTCATGCCCGAACTGAATTGTGTCCCGCCGCCGCCTGTGCCGTTAAAACTGATATTCCCGCTTCCCAGCGCGCTGACCTTAGGGCCATCGGTCAGAGGTGTGCCCAAATTGGTCTCGTAGAGCGCAATGCCTTTGTTATCTGCTCCGGCCACCGAATTGCTCACACCAGAAAACACAATATTGCCGCTGGTCTCGACCAGCGTGCCGGCATCCGTCAGGTAAATCCCGTAATCCAGGCCCGTACCCGACCCCGATGAGCCATTCAACGTGATCTGGCCGCCGCCGGTGGATTTCACCTGGGCGCCTCCCACGACCTGCACCCCATCGCCATCCCAGCCGCCTTGACCGGTGATGTCGATGTTCCCGGTTCCCGTGATGATTGCGGAAGCACTGCTGATTCTCACCCCGCGATTACTGCCCGCGGACATGTCCGTCATGCCGCCCCCGCTACCATTGATGATCACGTTGCCGGTAGTGGTCGTCAGCGTTGAGCCCGAGTGCAAATAGACGCCCATATTGGTGCCGCCGACATCATAGCCTTGCCCGTTCAGCGTGATCGAACCGGCACCGGCATTCAGACTGGCGCCCAGCAGGTCGATCCCGTTTTTGTTCGCCGACGTGCCGATGGCATTACCCGTGCCGTCACCCGCCGTTCCGCCGCCCAGCGTGATGTTCCCGCCGTTGCTGCTGATGGATGAGCCGCTCGCCATGGCAATCGCGCCACCGTTGGCGCCGTCAGTATCGGCATTCAGCACGACATCCAGCGCGGCTCCGCTGGACGAGATAGCCTTGCCTGCGGAAACCAGGATGCTGCTCTCGGCCTGCAAGGTCAGTGTGGTCGCTCCTCCGGTAAGCGCGGTCTTGGTGATGTTGTCGCTGACAAAAATGTCGCCGCTGCCCGCCACCGCACCGGAGATGCTTTGGATCAGGACACTGCCTGAATTAAGCGCAGCGGACAGCGCCGCGCCCGTGATATCGCCGCCCGTTGCTGCGATCGTGAAGTCCTGAGGATCGATCAGCCAAATTCCTGACTTCCCAAACGGTGCAGCGGTAGTAATCCGTGCGGTGTCGGCCACATGCACATGCGCCGCCGAGGTTTCGATGAAACCGCCGTTACCGCTGTTCGGAGCGGATGCATCCAATGTGCCGGTGACGTTGACTGCGCCACCTACTCTCGCAACGACTGGTTGCGTTACAGTGCTCACAGAGCCCGAAATCAAACCAAAGGTCGGCTGAGAAACGGGCTTGTCTGGCAGGCCAATGTTCACGCCACCACTACCTGTGGCAACCAGAACGCCTCCACCCTGTGTTACAGGTGTGGTTTGTGGCACGGCACTACTGTTGTAACCTACTAAACCACCGACACTGCTTGAGTCTGCATTATTCGCAAGGGTATTACCGCTAACAATACCCGCCCCCGATGGAAATGCTCCCAATAGAGCATTAACATCAGGCGCACTATCCTGCATGTCGGCCAACAGCTTGATCTCGCCGCCGCCCACACCACTCGCGCTGATGGTGCCGCCCGCCTCTACTCGTTGAGTGGCCTTGAGCACGATCTTGCCGCCCTGCATCACTGCGCTATCGGCACTGATCGTGCCGCTGTTGCGCACTACCGCACCGAACAGGCCGAGGTTGCCGGCGCTCGCGACCAGTTGCCCGACGTTGGTGGCATCGCCTGCAGGGGCGGTGATGTTGACGCGCAAGCTGGGCTCGCTGCTGTTGACCAGCTCGACGCTGTGACCGGCAGCGAGCAATATCTCGCCATTTGGAGCATTGATCACGCCGGTATTTTCGACGTTAGGTGCGATCAGGAAGATCTGCCCGCCAGTTTGGGCAGCGATGTTGCCCGCATTACTGATGTTCTGTGCACCGGGCACCTGGGTAAAGTTGTTGCGCCCGGCCAGGAAGTCGGCATCGCTGAGGTTGAGCGTGGTCGCGACCAGCCCAGCCACATTGATCGTTGAGCCTGCACCGAACACGATGCCGTTCGGGTTGACCAGATACACGCGCCCGTTCGACAGCAGGCTACCGAGGATGCTGGAGGGATTGCCGCTGATGACGCGGTTGAGCACCGCAGAGGAGGCCGACTGTTGCACGAAACGGGTGATCTCGTTGCTGCCGATCGAAAAACCCTGCCAGTTGATGATAGCCCCGGGCGTATTGGTGACGGTGAGCGTGCTGCCCGCGGTGGCGAAGCTGGCCTGGCCGTTGACGACTGTTGCGCCATACGGATTGGCCGACGCCGATCCTGCCGTCAGCGCAATCAACACACACACATAAACCGGCTTTAAAGCGTGCTGGTGTTTCATGATCGTCTCCCTAAAATAAGGCAGGAGCGCGCCAAATTTTTACAACGCAACCCCTCATCAGACGGGGCCAATATGCTCCTTTCCACAACAAAAAACAATAGACCGAAAGTTATAGATGATTTTGAATATAAGAGTATTTTTATAAGCTATTGCAGGCCGGTTGGCATAACTGCGATAAGCTGTCACGATGATTGCCCGCACGCATGCGCCTTCGCGCGCGATGGCATGAAATATGCCCCGCTGCTGGCCCATCCCCGTGCTTGATGCGTATACTCAAACAACGCCAACGGAATGGATACGACATGCCTGAGCGCACCATGCAAGGCCAATTCAGCTTTACACCTGCGGGGCAGCACAGCCAGCCTGCGATAGACCAGGCGATGGCACAGGCTAACCAGCTTCAATCACTGGGACGCTTGCAGGAAGCGGAGCACTGGCTGCAGCAGATATTGCAGCGTCAGCCCGATCATGCATATGCACTGCACTTGCTCGGCGTGATCGCACATCAGGCGGGCAAGAATCCTTTAGCGGTCGACTTGATTGAACGCGCGATCCGGAGCAATGGCAGCATCGCTTTGTTCCATGCCAACCTCAGCGAGATACTCCGCCAACTGAAGCGGCTGGATGCAGCGATCGCGCACGGCGAGCGTGCCGTCGCGCTGGAGCCGCGCATGGCGATGGCGCACAGCAACCTAGGCATCGCCTATTCCGATCGCAAGGATTACCAGAACGCCGAACGCTGCCAGCAGCGTGCGTTGGAACTCGATGCCAATTTCGCACCGTCGCTGAACAACATGGGCAGCATCCGTCGCGAACAAAAACGTCACGGCGAGGCGATCGAGTGGTACCGCAAGGCGGTCGCCGCCAATCCGAATTATCTGGAACCGCTCAGCAATCTAGGCGCGCTGCTGCTGGAAGAGGACCGCGATGAAGAAGCGCGTGCCACGCTGAGCAAGGCGCTGCAGATCAATCCGAATTTTGCCGAGGCCGTCTGCAACATGGGCGGCGTGAACCTTGCGCAGGAACGGAATGACGCGGCTTATGCCTGCTACCAGCGCGCGCTGCAACTCAGGCCGGTGTACGTCGAAGCGCAATTGGGCCTGGCCAAGACCTATCAGGCACTGGAAAGGCTGGGCGATGCCAAGGCCACAGCGTTGCGCGTATTGCAAATCGAGCCGGACAACGTCAAGGCGCATGTGCTACTGGGCAGTATCTATAGCGAACTGGCGCAGCCTGAGCAGGCCGAAGGCCAATATGACCGCGCGTTGCAGCTTGACCCGGGATCGGACGATACACTGCTCGGGCTGGGCCACCTGTGCATGGAAAACGGCAAGATGGATAGCGCAGAGGAATTGTTCCGGCGCGCGCTGGCGATCAAACCGGACAATCTGGCCGCACGCATCCATCTTGTTCAGGCGAAGAAGGTCAAAGCGGACGACGAAAACTTCGTTGCGCTGCTGGAAGAAGAAAAAAAACTGGCGGATTTTTCCGAGAACAAGGCGATGTCGCTGCACTTCGCGCTGGGCAAGTGCTACGACGACAGCAAGGATTACGAGCGCGCCTTCCCACATTTTTTGGCCGGCTGCAAGATCAAGCGCAGCAAGCTGGCCTATGACCCTGAAGATGCCGCAAAACAGTTTGCGGCGCTGACCGAGATTTTCGACCGGGCGACGATAGACGGGCTGCGCGGTGCGGGCGATCCTTCCGAACTACCGGTGTTCGTGCTGGGCATGCCGCGCTCCGGCACAACGCTGACCGAGCAGATCATCGCCAGCCATCCCGAGGTCTATGGCGCGGGCGAACTGCACGACCTGCTGCGGGTCGCGCATCGCAACATCACCGGCACGACTGCACCCATCGTGTTTCCCGACAACCTGCGCTCGCTCGATCAGCAAACGCTGACCGCATGGGGCGCGGAGTATGTGGCCGGACTGAAGCAGCGCGCGCCCACCGCACGCCGCATCACCGACAAGATGCCGGCGAATTTTTTCGCGGTCGGGCTGATTCATCTGATGCTACCCAATGCAAAGATCATCCACGTCAACCGCAACCCGGTGGATACCTGCGTGTCATGCTACACCCGTTTGTTCAACCGCAAGCAGGAACACACCTATGATCTTGCCGAACTGGGACGCTATTACGCGGACTATGTGCGCCTGATGCAGCACTGGCGCAAGGTATTGCCCGCCGGCGCCTTTCTCGACGTGCAGTACGAGGACATCGTGGCCGATCAGGAAGGCCAGGCGCGGCGGCTGATCGAGTATTGCGGGCTGGAATGGAACGATGCCTGCCTGGATTTCTACAACACTCAGCGTGCGGTGCGCACCGCCAGCCTGACCCAGGTGCGCCAGCCCATCTACACCTCGTCGGTGGAGCGCTGGCGGCATTACGAAAAATTCCTCGATCCGTTGCTGGATGCACTGGGCGAATTGGTCCCTGCGCGCAGCGTCACGCCGCCTCTCAATGCTGCTGGCTAAATCCACCATCAAGGAAATCGGCTGGCCTGCGATCCCCTCCGCGCAGGGCGCCGCATCGCTGGCGCTGCAGCTTCAGCTCGAACACAGCCAATGGTGGAGTGCGCAGGCCATAGCACAACAACAATTCCGCCAGCTGTCAGCCTTGCTGCTGCATGCTGCTGCAACCGTTCCTTTTTACCGGGAGCGCCTCCAATCGGCAGGCTACGACCCCGTGCGTGAAAGCATCACCCCCGCACGCTGGCGCACGCTGCCCCGCCTGCGACGCGAAGACATCCAGTCTGCTGGCGATGCATTGATGAGCGGCCGTGTTCCCGCCGCACATGGCCGCCTGTTCGAGCATTTCACCTCGGGCTCGACGGGCAGACCCATCCACGCCTATGGCACCGAGCTCACCCATTTTTTCTGGCTGGGACTCACGCTGCGCGACCACCTCTGGCACAAGCGCGACCTGTCCGGAAAACTGGCTTCGATCCGCAGCAAGGTCAGCGAAGAGCCCCGCCAGGGTTGGGGGCCCGCCACCGATGCCGCTTTTGCCAGCGGACCCAGCGTTACGCTGAATATCCAGGCCGATCTCGATAGCCAGCTGCAGTGGCTGATCCAGCACAACCCCGATTACCTGCTGAGCCACCCTTCCAATCTCGCTGCGCTGGCCAGGCATTGCATCGAGCGCCACATCCGCCTGCCGCGGTTGCGCGAAGTGCGCAGCTTCGGCGAGGCGCTGGGGCCGGACTTGCGCCGCTTGTGCCGCGAGGCATGGAACGTCCCGCTGGTGGACAGTTACAGCACTGAAGAGGTCGGTTATATCGCGTTGCAATGCCCGGAACATCAGCATTACCACGTACAAGCCGAAAACCTGCTGGTCGAAGTGCTGGATGACCAGGGGCAACCCTGCCCGCCCGGTGAAATCGGCAAGGTCGTCGTGACCACGCTGCATAATTTCGCGATGCCATTGCTGCGCTACGAGATCGGCGATTATGCCGAGGTCGGCGAGCCTTGCCCTTGCGGGCGTGGCCTGCCGGTGCTGAAACGCATCATGGGTCGTCAGCGCAACCTCGTAACCTTGCCGGACGGGCGCCAGCATTGGCCCAGCTTTCCCGGCAGCCTGTGGCTGTCCGTCGCGCCGATCCGGCAGTTCCAGCTGGTGCAGAAATCACTGCAACAGATCGAGGTGCGCATCGTCGCGGACAGGCCGCTGACGGCTGACGAGGAAACGCGCCTGGGCGCGCTGCTCAACCAGCAGTTCGGGTATCCTTTCCACCTTGTCTTCAATCATGTCGGGCAGATCGAGCGCAAGCCAAATTGCAAATTCGAGGATTTCATCAGCGAGCTGGCGCACCCCGAACAAGGAGCCTGAACAATGGACGCAATACCGCCGAACACTTCTGGCTGCTTTGACCTGGATGGTCAGGCTGCCGCGCCGCTCGAACCGCTGATCATCAATGCCTGCCTGACCGGGAATGTGCCGAACAAGGCCGACAACCCGCATCTGCCCGTTTCAGTCGATGAGATCATCGAGGATGCCGCCGCAGTGATCGAAGCCGGCGCGAGGGTGTTGCACATCCATGCCCGCGATGAACATGGCATGCCCACCTGGAAGCCCGAGGTCTTCGCAAGGATTTTTACCGGCATACGCCGCCATTACCCGGGCGTCGTGATTACCGCAACCACCAGCGGCCGGGTCTTCGCCGGCTTCGAGCAGCGCGCCGCCGTGCTGGAGCTGGACGGCGCGGCAAAGCCGGACATGGCTTCACTCACGCTGGGCTCGCTGAACTTCCCGGATGCGGCCTCGACCAACAGCCCGGAGATGATCCAACGGCTGGCCGCACGCATGCGCACGCGCGGCATCGCGGCCGAGCTCGAAGTGTTCGAACCCGGCATGCTCAATTACGCCTGCTACCTGGCACGCAAGGAACTGCTTGCCACGCCTTGCTACATCAACCTGATCCTCGGCTCGCTTGGAACCAGCCCGGCGCGCACGCTTGATCTGTGTAATCTGGCCAGGGATGTGCCGCGTGCCTGGGTATGGTCGGCAGCGGGAATAGGCCGCTACCAGCTGGCCACCTGTGCCGCTGCGATCGTGATGGGTGGCCATGTCAGGATCGGCCTTGAAGACAATCTCTATTACAATTCCGCGCGCACCGTTCCAGCATCCAACGCCGCGCTGGTCGGACGCATGGTACGCATCGCCGCCGAGATGGGACGCGAGGTGGCGAGCTTCGCGCAGGCACGGGCGCGGCTGAATCTTTCCCCGCGAGGTGCCGCATGAGCGTTGAAATCCGCAAGATGCGGAAAGACGATTTGCAAAGGGCGCTGGCGCTGCTGGCCGCGTGGAACATGGCGCCTCGCCCGCCGACCGCGGAGATCCCCGATCCGGAACGCGCCTCGCTGAACATCGACAATTCTTTTGTCGCCCTGCACGACGGCAAACTGGTCGGCGTGGCAAGCTACATCGTGCTGGACAAGGAAACAGCAGAGACCGCCAGCCTCGCTGTGGCAAAAACATGCCAGGGGCTGGGGGTCGGCTACCTGCTGCAGAAGGCGCGTCTGTAGGAAATGAAACAGCATGGGATCAGCAAGGTGCGAACGGAAACGGATCGTCCAGAAACGATAGACTGGTACATCAAGAAATTCGGTTACCGCATCGTCGGCACGCACAGGAAAAAGCACGACTTCAGCCTGCCGGATGTCGATTTCTGGACCGTGCTTGAGCTGGACCTGACATAGCGCCATGCCGCAACACTCCGCGATACACCGGCAATTCGACAGGCATGCGCAGAACTGGCAACTGCTGGACTCCCCGCTGCGGCCTTGCAGCGAAGACCTGCACCTGATGCATAAGGCATTCGACGCATGGCATGACGGCGGGCGTTCCGCCCGATCAGTCGCTCCGCTCCGGGCATTGCTGCTCGGAGTGACGCCCGAGATCGCCACGCATGAATGGGGTGTGCCCGTTGACCTGACCGCGGTGGATATTTCGCGGGCGATGATCGCGTCTGCCTGGCCGGGCGACACCGCAACGCGGCGCGCGCTGTGCGCCGACTGGATGGATATCCCGGTGGCACAGCACGCTTTCGACATGCTGCTGGCTGATGGGGTGTTCACGCTGCTCGACTATCCCGCAGGCTATGCAATACTCGCACGAACCGTGCAGCGCTGTCTGCGGCACGACGGCCTGTTCGTGTTGCGGGCGTTTTGCCGTCCCGACACACCGGAAACCTTGCCGGCCGTTTTCGACGACCTGTGGCACCGGCGCATTGGCAGCTTTCATGCGCTCAAATGGCGCCTGTCCATGGCGCTCCAGGGCGACGACATCCACCGCGGCATCGCCGTCGCCGATATCTGGCAAACCTTCGAGGCGAATGTCCCCGACCGGCAACACCTCGCACAGGCCACCGGCTGGCCGATCGATGTGATCGCCACGATAGATGCCTACCGGGACAGCGCGGCGATCTACACCTATCCGCGCGTGGACGAGCTGGTCGAGGCGGTTGCCCCGCACCTGGCCTGCACAGGGCGCGAAACCGGCAGCTACGAACTCGCCGGTCGCTGTCCGTTGTTATGTTTCCAACCGCGCCCCGGACAGGCATGAGGCGCCCTTTGCCTGAAGCGGCGATGTTGCAGGGATTGCGCAGCGCGATCCCGGAGATCATCTGGCCCGCATTGCCTGACCAGCAGGGCGCAGCCATCCTGGCCCTGCTGCAGCAACTGGAGCAGAGCCAGTGGTGGTCTCCGCAAACCTTGCTGGAGCAACAGCTGGCCCAGTTCAGGCTGCTTGCCGAATATGCGAACCAGCAATCGCCGTTTTACCAGGCAAGATTCGCCGGGGCAGGGCTGGATGCGCGCCAGCCCTGGTCGCCGGACAGCTACGCAAAAATCCCGCTGCTGACCCGCGCCGAGCTGATGCAGCAGTTACCGAGCCTGCGCTGCGGCAGCGTACCCCGCGAGCATGGCCAGGTACGCGAGGTGCAGACTTCCGGCTCTACCGGCCAGGTGGTCCGCGTGCCGCGCACCGAGGTCACGCAATTGTTCTGGCTGATGCTGGCGATGCGCGAACACCTGTGGCACCGGCGCGATTTTTCCGCGACTCTGGCGATCGTGAAGGCGCTCACCCCGGCGATGGACGATCCGCAGCAGGCGGCGCACATCGGCTGGGGGCATCCGGCCACGCTGTTGTTCGACACCGGCCCCTCCTACACCCAGCCGCTGGCGCTGGATGTCGCGCAACAGGCCGAGTGGCTGAAGCGGCGCAATCCGCACTACCTGCTCACCTACCCCTCCAACCTCGGCGCGCTGCTCGACCGGTTCGAGGCATCCGGCGGCCTGCCGTCGGCCTTGCACGAGGTGCGCACCGTCGGCGAGACGCTGTCGGACGCAACCCGCGCGCGCTGCAAGCAGTTGGGCCTCGCCGTGGTGGACATGTACAGCTCGCAGGAAGTCGGCATCATCGCAATCCAGTGCCCGGCCAGCGGGCTGTACCACGTGCAATGCGAAAGCCTGCTGGTGGAAGTGCTGGACGATGCCGGACGCCCCTGCCAGCCCGGCGAGATCGGGCGCATCGTCATCACCGACCTGCACAACTTCGCCGCGCCGCTGATCCGCTACGAGATCCGCGACTATGCCGAGGTCGGCACGGCATGCCCATGCGGGCGAGGCCTGCCGACGCTGGCGCGCATCATGGGACGCCGTCGCAACATGCTCACGCTGCCGAACGGCGAACGGCATTGGCCTCTCGTCGGTGCATACCAGTTCCGCGAGGTCGCGGACATCCGCCAATACCAGCTCATCCAGCACGCGCTCGACGACATCGAGGTCAAGCTGGTGGTGACACACCCGTTATCGGGCGAACAGGAGTCGCGGCTGACGGCGATCATCCGGCATGCGCTGGGGCATGACTTCCCGCTGCGCTTCAGCTGCTCACAGCAGGAACTGCCCAAGACCCGCAGCGGCAAGTTCGAGGATTTCATTTCCTTGCTTTGACCCCGGCAAATCCATAGGTTCTGGCGCACCCTGCAGAACAGCTTTGCTGTAGGAGCAAGCTCGCTCCTGCGCATGATTGGTACAGGCCTGACACGCTGCTGGCAGTTGCCTGATATGCAATAGCGCGGCATGATGCGCGCTGTATCGCAGTCATCCATACAGGAGTCCTCATGCCCATGACCACCAGCCCCACCGATTTCGTCGCCTGGTTCCGTTCCGTCGCGCCGTACATCAACGCATTCCGCGGGCGGACCTTCGTGATCGCGTTCGGCGGCGAGGTGGTGGCGGACGGCAAGTTCGTCGAGCTGACCCATGACTTCAACCTGCTCGCCAGCCTGGGCGTGCGGCTGGTGCTGGTGCACGGCGCACGACCGCAGATCGAGCAGCATCTGGCGAAAAACCAGCTGAACGACACCTACCATCATGGCGTCCGCGTCACCGATGCCGAGACCATGCAATGCGTCAAGGAGGCGGTCGGCCGGGTGCGCGTCGAGATCGAGGCGCTGCTGTCGATGGGGCTGGCGAATTCGCCGATGGCCAATGCCGACATCCGCGTCGCCGGCGGCAACTTCATCACCGCGCAACCGATCGGCGTGATCAACGGCGTGGACCTGCAGCACACCGGCTGCGTGCGCAAGGTGGATGTCGCCGCGCTGAACGACCGGATGGAGTTCGGCGAAGTGGTGCTGCTCTCGCCGCTCGGCTACTCGCCCACCGGCGAAGTGTTCAACGTGACCCTGGAAGACGTTGCCACCGCGACCGCGATCGCGCTGGACGCCGACAAGCTGATGTTCCTGATGGACACCGACGGCGTGCAGGACAAGAAAGGCAAGCTGCTGAAGGAACTGACAATCGCCGAAGCGCAGCAGGTGTTGGCCGGCAAGCGCAAGCTCTCCGACGACGTCAGCCTGTTCCTGCCGTGCGCGATACGCGCCTGCGAGGCCGGCGTGGCGCGCACCCATCTGATCAGCCGCCACACCGACGGCGCGGTGCTGCAGGAACTGTTCAGCGCCGACGGCATCGGCACGATGGTGGTGGAATCCACGCTCAACACGCTGCGCGCCGCCAGCATCGAGGACATCGGCGGCATCCTCGAACTGCTGCGTCCTCTGGAAGAGAGCGGCATCCTGGTCCGGCGTTCGCGCGAACTGCTGGAACGCGAGATCGAGCGCTTCGTGGTGCTGGAGCACGACCACCGCATCATCGGCTGCGCGGCGCTCTATCCGTTCCCGGACGAGGCCGCCGCCGAACTGGCCTGCCTCGCGGTCGAGGCGCAGAGCCGCGATCGCGGTTACGGCGAGGCCGTCCTGAACCACATGATCTCGGTGGCCAAATCCCAGGGCATGAAGAAGCTGTTCGTGCTGACCACGCGCACCGCGCACTGGTTCATCGAGCGCGGCTTCAACGAGGCCGACGTTTCCGCATTGCCCGCACAGAAGAAGACGCTGTACAACTACCAGCGCAAGTCCAAGGTGTTCGTCCGGAAGATTTGAAACCCGCGCCGGATTTCAGGGAGGGAGTGCCACATGGGCATACACGAAGCGCCTACGCCACAGCACTGGAATTATTTCCTCGCGCTTGAAGATGATGTCGTTCGCTTATCTCGATACCTCGAACCGACAAGCGATAATTTCGATTCTTACTCGCTAGAGTTGGCGAGAATTTTCGGTTTGGCTTCACGCTTACGCCGTGGATACAGTGGAGAACTGACGAGAGTCCTCTCTGGTGGCGCGCATATAACAATGTCAAACACCATCGTCACACCCACTTCGCTGAAGCTTCTCTGAAGCACGTTCTTAATGCCGTTGCTGGGCTATTTGTTCTTCTGCTCTTTTACTATCCGAAGGGCAAAACACACGCTAGCGCCTGATCCCACTATCTTTCGCGCTGGTGTCCCGTTTCACGTTGGCCGGCCAATGTGGGTGCGTGGTGTCAATATTTATCAACTCGTTCCCAATGGCGACGGCTAATCCTACGTTGGCCAGATCACTGTTTCATCGCGGCTGCTTGATCACCACGCCTTGCCCGGTGGGCAGCTCGAGAATCGGATGGTTGCGCTCGTTCATGAATGCGAGTTCCGCGAGCATCTGCTTCAGGTTGCTTGCCCAGCCAAAATCGTCAAACACGATAAACCCGCCCGGCGTGACCCGGTCGAACAGATGCTGCAGCGCCAGCATCTCGGCCTGTTCCGAATTCATGTCGATGTGCAGCAGCGCGATCTTTTCCGGGACGGCGATTTCGAACGAGTCCGGCACGATGCCGCGGATGATGTTCACATTCTTGTATGAGGAGAACTTTGCGCGGACCCCGTTATAGACTTCCTCGGGGTCATACATCGTGTAATCCCAGTCGCGCCGCTCCTTTTCGGTGGAGGTCTTCTCCGGCAGCCCCGCGAAGGTGTCATACAGATAGGCCTGGCGCGGCAGGTTCTGAAAGTCGAGATACTTCAACAGTACGGACGAGCAGAAGCCCTTGAACACGCCGCACTCGACGAAATCGCCCTCGACGTTGAGCGCGTTTCTTGCCGCCCAGACCAGGGTGTGCAGCCGCCAGACCAGGCTGCGTTCCTGATCGTTGCTGGCCATGTCGTAAAAGCTGGACACGAATTTCTCGTCGCCGCGAAAGGACAGATTGCGGGCCAGCGCAATCAGCATGTCATTGCAGTAGAAATGCCCCTTGTAGATATCCGCTATCGTCGCCAGCGCCTGCTGCAGCTCCCTGTCCCTGCCATTGATTCCCCAAAACATTGCCTATCCTCTCTTCAGTTTCACGAGCACCGCCACTGCGAAAGCGGCATTCCGCTATTCTGCCATGGCCGCCGACTGCTCCGGTTCGTTCCACGGCGCGACCTTCAGCAACAGCAGCATCCCCGGCAGCGCCAGCAGCGCGCACAGCAGGAAGAACCCGCCCCACCCCATCGCCTCCACCAGCCAGCCGGTCGCCGCATTGGCGAAGGTGCGCGGCATCGCGGCAAGGCTGGTGAACAGCGCGAACTGGGTCGCGGTGTAGGCCGGATGCGTGGTGCGCGCGATGAACGCGACGAAGGCGGCCGTACCCAGGCCGACGCCCAGCGCCTCCAGCCCGATCACGATCGCGAGCTGTGCCAGCTCCACGCTGGTGATCTCGGCATGATGCCCGACCGACGCCAGCCAGGCGAAGCCGAAGATGCTCACCACCTGCACCACGCCGAACAGCCACAGCGCACGGTTGATGCCGATCTTCACCATCCACAGCCCGCCCAGCAGGCCGCCGATCACCGCGGGCCACAGCCCGGCGTTCTTCGCGATCAGCCCGATCTGGGTCTTGGAGAACCCCATGTCCATGTAGAACGGCGTCGCCAGCGCGGTGCACATGCTGTCGCCGAGCTTGTAGAAGAACAGGAACGCGAGGATCAGCAGCGCGCTGTTCCAACCTTGCCGGGCGATGAATTCATGGAACGGCTCGACCACCGCCTCACGCAGCGTCTTCGGCGGCGCGGCGCGATGCGGCTCCTTGACCAGCAGCGTCATCGCGATGCCGGGCAGCATGAACAGCGCGGTGACGACGAACACCATGCTCCACGGCATGAAATCCGCAAGGATCAGCGACAGCGAACCCGGCACCAGGCCGGCGATGCGGTAGGCGTTCACATGCACCGAATTACCCAGGCCCAGCTCGGCGTCGCTGAGCAATTCGCGGCGGTACGCATCCAGCACGATGTCCTGGGTCGCGCTGAGGAAAGCCAGCAAGGTGGCGATCCATGCGATGGTGCGCAGGTCGCTCTGCGGCGAGAATCCGCCCATGGACGCAATCACCGCCAGCAGGCCGAGCTGGGTCAGCAGCATCCAGCCGCGCCGCCGCCCCAGCATCGGCACGACGTAACGGTCCAGCAGCGGCGACCACAGGAACTTCCAGGTATAGGGAAACTGGATCAACGCGAACAGGCCGATGGTTTTCAGGTCCACCTGCTCGCTGCGCAGCCACGCAGGGACGAGGTTGAACAGCAGGTACAGCGGCAGGCCTGAAGCGAAGCCGGTGAACACGCAGATCAGCATGCGCCGGGTAAAGAACTGTTGCCAGAGGGTCATTGTTTTTTCACACCAACAAGTAGGATGGATTGAACACCGTGATACCCATCAATAGTAAAGATGGGTATCGGTTTCGCCTCAACCCATCCTACGCAGATCCATTTCCCGGAATATTTAGATTCCACGCTGGAAGCGGTACACCGCCGTGCTGCCGAGCAGGTTAGGCAACAGGTTCACGACGCGCTCGCCGGTCATCACGCGGCGCTCCAGCACCGCGACGTTGTGCGCCGTGCAAAACGACTCGAAGTCATCCAGCGTGCACAGATGCACGTTCGGCGTGTCGTACCACTGGTAGGGCAGCTCGCTGGACACCGGCATGTTGCCCATCAGCACGTTGAGCCTGTTCTTCCAGTAGCCGAAGTTGGGGAAGCTGACGATGCCCTGCCGGCCGACACGCAGCATCTCCTGGATCAGCTCGGCGGTATGGCGCGTGGCCTGGAGGGTTTGCGACAGCATCACGAAGTCGAACGAGTTGTCCTCGAAGTCGGCCAGGCCGGAATCCAGGTCGTTCTGGATCACGTTCACGCCGTTGGCGATGCACGACACGATGTCGAGGTCGCTGATCTCCACGCCGTAGCCGCGCACGCCGCGCGTCTCCTTCAGGTAGCGCAACAGGCTGCCGTCGCCGCAACCGAGATCCAGCACGGTCGCGCCCTTGGGTATCCATTCCGCGATCGCGGCGAAATCCGGGCGCTCTGCGGCAAGCCGGTAAATATCGTTTTGCTTCATGCTTCCACCTCCGACGCGACGTTGTCGAGATAGGCGCGCACCACATCGAAGTAATGCGGATGCTGCATCAGGAAGGAATCATGGCCATGCGTCGAGGTGATCTCGGCATAGCTGACGTTGCGCCGGTTGTGCAGCAGCGGCTGCACAATCTCGCGCGAGCGTTGCGGCGAGAAGCGCCAGTCGGTGGTGAACGAGATCACCAGGAAGTCGGCCTTCGCACGCGCAAAGGCGCGGTTCAGGTCGCCGCCACAATCGTGCGCCGGATCGAAATAATCCAGCGCCTTGGTCATCAGCAGATAGGTGTTCGCATCGAAGTAGGACGCGAACTTGTCGCCCTGGTAGCGCAGGTAGGACTCGATCTCGAACTCGATGTCGTAACCGTAATTGAATTTGCCGCTGCGCAACTCGCGGCCGAACTTGTCCGCCATCGCATCGTCGGACAAGTAGGTGATATGCCCCAGCATCCGCGCCAGCCTCAGCCCGCGTGTCGGCACGACGTTGTGCTGATAGTAATCGCCACCATGAAAATCCGGATCGGTCAGAATCGCGTTGCGCGCCACATCGTTGAATGCGATGTTCTGCGCGGTCAGGCGCGGCGCGCTGGCGATCGCCAGAATGTGGCGCACACGTTCGGGATGCGCCAGCGACCACTGCAGCGCCTGCATGCCCCCCAGACTGCCGCCGATCACCGCGGCGAATTGCCGGATGCCGAGCATGTCGGCCAGACGCGCCTGCGACTCCACCCAGTCTTCGACGGTGATCACCGGAAAACTTGCGCCGTAAGGCTTGCCGGTCTCGGGATTGAGCGAGGACGGGCCGGTCGAACCGTGGCAACCGCCCAGATTATTCAGCCCAATCACGAAGAACTTGTCGGTGTTGATCGGCTTGCCCGGACCCACCATGTTGTCCCACCAGCCGACGTTCTTGGGCTCGCCTGCATATTGGCCCGCGACGTGGTGATGCCCGGACAGCGCGTGGCAGATCAGGATCGCGTTCGACTTGTCGGCATTCAGTTTGCCGTAGGTCTCGTATACCAGCTCATAGCGCGGCAACACCGCGCCACTCCTGAATTGCAGTGGCTGGGTAAAACTGGCGCGCTGGGCGCTGACGATGCCGACAGATGTATCCATATTCCCCAAAATCAAAACCCGCTCAGCTTGGAGCTAGAGCGGGTCGATTCGCTTTAGCTGGTATGTTTTGAGTGCCCCGCAAGCTGATGTCAAATCGGCACTGATGAAACTACTGATAAAGCCCCTAGCCATCTGGCTAAACGAGCAAACGACACTCGTTAAGTCGCTGGTTATGGCGCGAAGTTTCCGTGTTTTGCACGAGGCTGTCAATTCCCTGTGCCATGCCCCGCCACCGCCTGACGAAACCCGTATAGCAAAAAAACAGCTAACCAATCGAAAACTAATTAGTTCACCCGCGGGATGAACCTCCCTAGGATGCGCTCCATCGCGAACTTGGACTCGTGATCAACTTTTACAAACTCAACTGGAGAAACTCATGCAGAAGAAACTCATCGCGGCAGCAATTGCTACAACTCTTGCTGCACCGGCGTTTGCCGACACCGCCAACGTGAACGTGTACGGTGTGGCCAACGTGTCCTACGACATCGTCAACAACGGCAATGGCCCGACTCCCGCGACACAGGGCATCAGCACCGGCAAGGTGTCCAGCAACACCTCCCGTATCGGCCTGAAAGGCGCCGAAGACCTGGGCGAGGGCCTGTCGGCGATCTGGCAGGTCGAATCGCTGATCAACCTGGACGGCACCCCTGCATCCGCGACCAACAGCGCAAATTTGCTGGGCAGCCGCAATACCTATGCCGGACTGAAGAGCGACAGCATCGGCACCGTGCTGCTGGGCCGCCATGACACGCCCTACAAGCTGGCCACCCGCAAGCTGGATGCGTTTGCCGACAACATCGCCGATAGCCGCGCGCTGACCGGCGGGGTCGCCGGCAAGTCCGCCGTGGCTGCCTTTGACGGTCGTCAGACCGATATCGTGGCGTACTTCAGCCCGGCGATCAACGGCTTTACCGGCTCGGCAGCCTACGTTGCCGGCGCCGAGAGCGCGACTACCTCGGCACAGACTAAAGGTTCCGCCTGGTCGCTGGCCGGGATCTACGATCTGGCTCCGCTCTATGCCTCGCTGGCCTATGAAGTGCACAACTTCGGCACCAACGGCAGCGGCACGATCTCAGCGGCCACCGCGCTTGCAGGCAGCAAGGAGAGCGCCACCAAGCTGGGGCTGGGCTACACGCTGGATGCGTTCAATGTGGGTTTCGCCTATGAGAAGACCAGCGACAACACCGGCGCTGCCAACACCAACCAGTTTGGCCACAGCGCCTACTACCTGTCCGGCAAATACAGCTTCGGCAACGACGCGGTCAAGGTGGCCTACACCAAGCAAGGCAACGTGAAGGGCGTGGCCAGCACCGGCGCCAAGCAGATCACGCTGGGCTATGACCACGGCCTGAGCAAGCGCACGACGCTGTACGGGCTGTACACCAAACTCAGCAACCAGAGCGGCGCGAACTACGCCTTGTCGAGCAATGGCACCGGCTTCAGCGCCGCCGCAGGCACCGGAGCCAGGCTCTCTGCCTGGTCGTTCGGCTTGAAGCACACTTTCTAATCAGAAAACCATCAAAGGAATCCATCATGAAAAAAACTTTTATCGCCTCAACACTGCTGGCAACGCTGCTGGCCGCAGCGATACCGTCATCATTTGCGGGGGACGTGACGCTGCTGAACGTGTCCTATGATCCGACCCGCGAGCTGTATCAGGATTACGACGCCGCATTCGCCAAATACTGGAAAGCCAAGACCGGCGACAATGTGTCCATCAAGGCATCGCATGGCGGCTCCGGCAAACAGGCGCGCGCGATCATCGACGGGCTGGAGGCCGATGTTGCAACGCTCGCGCTGGCCGCCGACATCGACGCGCTGGCGAGCAAGGGCAACCTGATCCCGGCCAATTGGCAAACCCGCCTGAAACACAACAGTTCGCCCTACACTTCCACCATCGTGTTTCTGGTGCGCAAGGGCAACCCCAAGGGCATCAAGGACTGGAACGATCTGGTCAAATCCGGTGTCGCGGTGATCACGCCCAATCCCAAGACTTCCGGCGGCGCACGTTGGAACTATCTGGCGGCATGGGGTTACGCGTTGAAGCAAAACAACAACGACCAGGCCAAGGCAAAGGAATTCGTCGCCCAGTTGTTCGCCAACGTGCCCGTGCTGGATTCCGGCGCACGCGGCTCGACCACCACGTTCGTCGAACGCGGCATCGGTGACGTGCTGCTGGCCTGGGAGAACGAGGCCTTCCTCGCGGTGAAGGAATTGGGGCCGGACAAGTTCGACATCATCGTGCCCAGCCTGAGCATCCTGGCCGAGCCGCCGGTCACCGTAGTGGACAAGAACGTCGACAAACACGGCACGCGCAAGGTGGCCGAAGCCTACCTGGAATACCTGTATTCGCCTGAAGGCCAGGAGATCGCCGCGAAGAACTACTACCGTCCGACCGACGAGAAAGTGGCCAAGAACTATGCCAAGCAGTTCCCCAGGCTGAACCTGATCAAGATCGATGACGTGTTCGGCGGCTGGACCAAGGCGCAGCAGACCCACTTCGCCGACGGCGGCGTGTTCGACCAGATCTACACCAGGAAATAAGCGGCTAACCAATCCTCGGTTTGTCATTGATAAAACTACTAGCCATTCGACTAAGCCAGCAAGCTGGCAAGTCGCTGGTTATCCCGCGGAAGCGGGAATCCAGATAGCTTTACCGGGCTTCCGCTTTCGCGGAAGCGACGACAGTGGTTATAAAACAAGGAGCAATCATGGCACACCAACCCTATCTTTACCTGAAGCTGCTGCTGCGCAACAACCTGTTGCTCGACCTCGACGAATACGTTCTGATCGATACCGCACAGAATGGGCTGGTGTGCAACTTCATGGCGATGCGCCTGGCAAGCGCTTTCCAACCCATCGTCAAAACCAATGGTGAAGTGATCGGAAGAGAAGCGCTACTCCGTCCCTCGCTGCTCGAACATGGCGAACTCGCGCCCAACAGCGCATTCGAGGTCGCGATACAGGCGAATCGGCTGGTGCTGTTCGACCGGCTGGTGCGCACCCTGCACCTGCTGAACCACGCGAACGGCTTCGCCGAACACGAACTGCTGTTCCTGAACGTGCATCCTCGCCTGCTGACCAGCGTCAGCGACCATGGCCGCACCTTCGAACAAATCCTGCACTATTACTCGGTGCCGACTTCGCACGTGGTGATCGAAGTCAAAGAGTCGGCGGCGGAAGACAGCGCAAGACTGGCGGAGGCCGTGAACAATTACCGCAGCCTGGGTTACCAGATCGCGGTGGACGATTTCGGCGCGACCGCTTCAGGTATCAACAAAATCATGAACCGGCAGCGCAGCTACTACAGCCTGATCTCGGGCCGGGGCTATGCCGAGGTGGACCGCGTGCTCAGCCTGCGCCCGGACATCGTCAAACTCGACAGCTCGGTGATCCGCGCAGCGGAACATATCGACGCGGCTGCCAGCGTGATCCATGGCCTGGTCGATATCTTCCACGGCATCGGTGCGCAGGTTGCGATCGAGGGTATCGAGAATGCCGCACAACTGGAGATCGCCCGCAACACCGGCGCCGACCTGTTGCAGGGCTACCACGTTGCGCAACCGGCATTCGCGGCGCGGGGGCCGCTTTGTCGCAACGGGTGCATAGCAGCCTAACTTTCTCCGTCCTGGGCGCAATTCCCAGATTTCAGGGGCAGTCACCTGCCCCTGTTTTTCATGGAAAGACACCGCTGTGGCGAGGCAGTTAACGCGGGAAAGATTCTGTAGCAAGATGTCAGTTTTTGGTAATGCGAACACCCACCTGCTTGGTCATAAAGCTGAAGCACAGGTATTCATATTCCCATCCGAACTTCGCAACCGCTTCCTGAAATGCCTTGAACTCGTCTTCACGCCATTGTTTATAGCCAATGTATTCATCGAAAACAATCACCGTTCCCGGAACGATCCGGTCGGCCAAGAGTTCCAACACCGTTTTGGTTGAACTGTAAATGTAGCAGTCAATATTCATAAAGCGAACAGGCCCGTTAAATTCACTTAGGAATTTTGGCAACGAATCATCAAACCAGCCGACATGTAACGTGACATTTTCTGGTCCCGCGGGGATTTGTCCTTTTG
>JACPVZ010000117.1 GCA_016197305.1 Nitrosomonadales bacterium
GTGGTAAGTGGTAAGTGGTAAGTGGTAAGTGGTAAGTGGTAAGTGGTAAGTGGTAAGTGGTAAGTGGTAAGTGGTAAGTGGTAAGTGGTAAGTGGTAAGTGGTAAGTGCGGGTTTTGTGTTGCACTCGCCAAAACAGGAGATGGTCATGGGTATAGAGAGTACGAAATTTTTGGTGGTGGATGACTTCTCCACGATGCGGCGCATCGTGCGTAATCTGCTTAAGGAGCTGGGCTTTTCTGATGTGCAGGAGGCAGAGGACGGGGTGGATGCGCTGGCGAAATTGCGTTCCGGCGATTTTGAATTCGTGGTGTCGGACTGGAATATGCCCAACATGACCGGAATCGAATTGCTGCGTGCGATTCGCGCCGATGAAAAGCTCAAGCATTTGCCGGTGCTGATGGTCACGGCCGAGGCGAAGAAGGAGAACATCATCGAGGCGGCGCAGGCGGGTGCCAGCGGTTATGTGGTGAAGCCGTTTACCGCGGCGACGCTGGATGAGAAGCTGAAGAAAATCTTTCAAAACATGCAAAAGTGAGTGATGCCATGGCTACCAATACTGCAACTCAGGATTCGGACGATCTCGAAGCGCTATTCGACAGCATCGTCGCCGCCAATACCGAAGAAACCAGCGCAGCCCCGGCCAAGGTGGTCAGTCTGGCCGGCAGTGATGCCGATTCGAGCAAGGTGCTCAACCATGTCGGGCAGATGGCGCGTACGCTGCATGACGCATTGCGCGAACTGGGGCTGAACAAGGAAATAGAAAAAGCGGCGTCTTCGATACCGGATGCGCGTGACCGGCTGACTTATGTCGCAACGCTGACCCAGCAGGCGGCGGAGCGCGTGCTCAACGCCACCGAGGCGGCGCAGCCGGTGGTGGAGAAGATGGAGGTCGAGGCGCATCGTTTGTCGGGACAATGGCAGCTGCTGTTCGACAAAAAACTGGATGTGGCGCAATTCAAGAGCCTGGTGATGGAGACGCAGGCATTCCTCAGTGACATGCCCAAGCAGACCAAGGCGACCAATGCCTATCTGATGGAGATCATGATGGCGCAGGATTTCCAGGATCTGACCGGACAGGTGATCAAGAAGATCATCGCGGTGACACAAAACATGGAGCAGCAGCTGGTGGCGCTGCTGGTGGAGAACGCCCCGGCAGAAATCAAGGCGGAATTGGATACCGGTTTGCTGAACGGCCCGGTGATCAACCCGGCCGGACGCACCGATGTTGTCGTGAATCAGGATCAGGTGGACGAATTGTTGGAGAGCCTGGGATTCTGACGCGGATCAGGAATTGAAGCGGCACGGCGTGCCTCGGTAGGAAGCAGGGAGTGGTAAGTGGAAACCTGCTTGCCACTCACCAGACAGGGAGAATGAGATGAATGATTTTGCTGGCATGGAAGAATTGTTAAGCGACTTTTTGCTGGAAGCCGGAGAGATGTTGTCCGATGTGGACAGCAAGCTGATGGATCTGGAGAAATACCCTTCGGACAGCAATTTGCTGAATGAAATCTTTCGCGGTTTTCACACCATCAAGGGCGGGGCGGGGTTTCTCAATGCGACCGAGCTGGTGACGCTGTGCCATCTTACCGAGAACCTGTTCGACAAGCTGCGTAACCGCGAGTTGACGCTGAGCGCCGAGCTGATGGATGTGATCTTTGCCGCGACCTCGGAAGTGCGCAAGATGTTCGGCGCGCTGCAGCAGAGCGTGCAGCCGACGGCAGCCCCGGCGGAGATACTGGAAAACCTCAAGGCTGCCTTGAGCGGCAAGGCAATCGCCGCTCCGGCAAAAAGCCAGGCCTCACCTGCAGCGCCGGCAGCCGCACCTGCATCCAGCCCGGCAGCTGCTCCCGATAACGTGGACTGGAACAACCGGTGCGGCTCCCGATAACGTGGATTGGAACGCGTTGTATACCGCGCTGACCGGCACCGACATCGTTGCCCAGGTGGGTGTGACGCGCGATCCGGAAAAGATCGCCGAGGCGATCTCGGAGGAGAAGTCCACCAAGGAGGCGTTCGGCCGGCGCGGCACCGACGTGCCGGGTTCGACGGTGGGGCGGCGCGATGGCGATGTGCCGGCCAAGGAGGCCAAGGAATCGACGATACGCGTCGACACCGACAGGCTGGATCAGGTGCTCAATCTGTCCGGCGAAATCGGCCTGACCAAGAACCGCCTGAACCATTTGCGTTCCGATATCCTGCAGGGCCGTAGCGACCCCGACACGCTGCACGATCTCGACCAGGCCGTCACCCAGCTCGATATGCTGGTGGTGAACCTGCAGAACGCGGTGATGAAGACGCGCATGCAGCCGATCGGTCGCCTGTTCAAGAAATACCCGCGCCTGGCGCGCGATCTGGCGCGCTCTCTGGGCAAGGATGTGGAGCTGGTGCTGTCCGGCGAAGAAACGGAGATGGACAAGACGATGATCGAGGACCTGAACGATCCGTTGGTGCATCTGGTGCGCAACGCGGTGGATCATGGCGTCGAAACCGTGGAAGGGCGCATCGCCGCGGGCAAACCGGAAAAGAGCCTGGTGGAGTTGAGTGCGCGGCAGGAAGGCGACCATATCCTGATCACGATCGCGGACGACGGGCGCGGCATGCGCCCGGAGGTGATCCGCAGCAAGGCGCTTGAGAAAGGCCTGATCACCACCGAGGTGGCGAATACGCTGGACGAGAAGCAATGCCTGGATCTGATCTTTCTGCCCGGATTTTCCACCAAGGACGAAATTTCTGCGGTGTCGGGGCGCGGTGTGGGCATGGACGTGGTGAAGACCAATATCCAGAAGCTGAACGGCTCGATCGCCATCCAGTCCGAGCCGGGCAAGGGGTCGGTCTTCGTCATTTCACTGCCCCTGACGCTGGCGATCCTGCCGGTTTTGATCCTGCGTCTGGGCGAGCAGTCGTTCGCGGTGCCGTTGTCCATGGTGCGCGAGATTCTGTCGGTGTCGCCGGATCAGCTGCAGCAGGTATCGGGCAGGGCGACCATGGTGGTGCGCGGCGAAGTGCTGCCGCTGTTGCCGCTGGCGCGCCTGATCGGGTGGGAAGAAAGCGCGGTGCTGCCGGAAGTGGGCGTGCTGATGCAGTTCGGCAACAACAGCTTTATCCTCTCTGCGGACGGCTTTGCCGGGCATGACGACGTGGTGATCAAGTCGCTGGATACCTTCCGTCCCAAAGGGGTGGCGGGCGTCACGATGTCCAGCGAGGGCGACATCGTGCTGATACTCGACATCAAGGAGTTGCTTGGTGAAATGAGTGGGCACTGAGAATAGGCAGAAATTTGGTTTTTGTCGCAATCGTCCATATTGCGTACCCGGTTGTTCTGCCGCGATGCGGGTTGGGATCGTGGGGGCGCATGCGATGAAACGGAACGCTTGAATATGGCCAATTTTAAATTTTCACAGCCTGTCGCCCGCGGTTTCGCGGCAAGTGCGGTATTGCTAGCCGGGCATGCCTGGTATTTCTCCAGCGCGGATATCGTGTTGGCCGATGCCTTGCTGCTTTTGCTGATCGTGGCATGCTGGGGTTATTTCATCAGGCAGGACAAACGCGGCGTCGAGCAGGTCGTCGTGCACGGGCGCCCCGATGTGGCGATGGCGATCCAGGAAACCAACGATTTTCATGCCGAGCTGGGGCGCGAAGTGGCGGCGCAGATGAGATCGGCGCGAGCCGAGCTGGATAATACCCAGGCGATACTCGGCGATGCGATCGGCAAGCTGGTCAATAACTTCACTTCCATGGTGGAGCAGGTGCATGTCCAGCAAGAGCTCACCGAATTCATGCGTGCGGATGAAAAACGTGCGGATGAAAAAAATTCCGAAGGGAAAGGTTCAACGAGCCAATTCACCGATTTCGTCAATTTCACCTCAGAGGTGATGAGCGGTTTCGTGAACAGCACCGTGGAAAGCAGCAAGAATGCGATGGAGCTGGTGGAGAAAATGGATGCCATTGACACCGAGGTGTCCGGCATACTCAACATCCTGAACGAGGTGGAGGGCATTGCCAAGCAAACCAATCTGCTGGCGCTCAATGCGGCGATCGAGGCCGCGCGTGCAGGGGAAGCGGGACGGGGTTTTGCGGTCGTGGCCGACGAAGTTCGCAACCTGTCGGAGAAGACCGATAAATTCAGCAAGCAGATCCGCACATTGGTGCATGACGCCAACGATTCGATCCGTCTGGCTGAGACCACGATCAACAAACTCGCCGCGACCGATATGACCTATGTGATGACGTCCAAACAGCGCGTGCAGGACATGATGGGCGAGCTGGGCGAGATGAACAAAGTGGTCGAGCAGAATGCGCTGAAGCTGGGCGAGATCAGCAACAAGGTCGAAGAGAATGTGAACGTGGCGGTCGCTACCTTGCAATTCCAGGACATGAGTTCGCAATTGATCGGCCATGCACAGATGCGACTGGCTGTGCTGCAGGAGCTGGCCAGTGAGCTGGGGGGGTACAGGCGCGGCCAGACCGTGGAGGCATATCGGGCCCAGGTCGCGGCTTACCGTGCGTCATTGCAGCAGCATGTAGTGACGCTGGACGAGAAAAAATCCAATCCGGTCGCGCAGGAGAACTTTGATACAGGCGAGATCGAGCTGTTCTGAGTGCGTGCTATCGGCGCAGGGCGCGATGTTTTGAGCGATGCAGGGATGGCGTGTCGCGTTGGGTTTGTGGGCTGGCTCGGGCAAACTGCCGTGGCCGTTGTGTAACGAATATTATCTAGAAACTGACGAGTGAATATGGCCAAGACTGTACTGACTGTTGATGATTCCGCCTCCATCAGGCAAATGGTGGCATTCACCCTGAAATCCGCCGGTTATACCGTGATCGAGGCCGCCGATGGGCAGGAGGGGCTGGATAAGGCCAAGGCCAATCCAGTCAATCTGGTGCTGACCGACCAGAACATGCCCAAGATGGACGGGCTGACGCTGATCAAGAATTTGCGCGCATTGCCGCAGCACAAAACGACCCCGATCCTGATGCTGACGACCGAATCCAGCGATGCGATGAAATCCCAGGGCAGGGCGGCGGGTGCAACGGGCTGGCTGGTCAAGCCGTTCGATCCGCAGAAGCTGCTGGAAGTCGTCAAAAAAGTGATCGGCTAGCAGCGCTGACCCGAATCCCGACGATGGCCTGCCACGTCTCACCTTGGGGAGAATAATGTCTATCGACATGAGCCAGTTTTACCAGGTGTTCTTCGAGGAATCCGCAGAGCACCTGGAAAACATGGAGAGCCTGCTGCTGGCGCTGGATCTGGATGCACCCGACCCCGATCAGCTGAATGCGATTTTCCGCGCCGCGCACTCGATCAAGGGGGGAAGCGGCACCTTCGGTTTTACCGACATGACCGAGGTGACGCATGTGCTGGAGACCTTGCTGGATCGCATCCGCAAGAATGAGATCGCGATCACCGCCGGCATGGTGGATGCATTTCTGCAGGCGGGCGATGTGCTGAAGAACCTGATGGAGGCGCATCAGAACGGCAGCCTTGCCGACGAAGCGGCGTCGCTGGCGGTGCGCGCCAGGCTGGAGCAGCTGACCCGAGAACCGACTGGCGCGGGCGCTACACATGAGGCACAACCGGCCAATGCGCAGGCAGCCGCTGCCATGCCTGCTCAGCCGCACCGTTATCAGATCCGGTTTGTCAAAACTCAGGCCAACTTTTCCAACAATGCGCAGCTCGATAATCTGCTTGGGGCGCTGAGCGAGGTCGGCAAGATCGACGATCAGGAAATCGGCGACGAGGTGGTGGGCTTGTCGCTGACCACAGGCAGGAGCGAGGCTGAGCTGCGCGAGATATTTTCCTTCTTCATCGACCCTCAGCATCTGACGCTCACACAGATGAATGATGGCGCCGCTGAAACGGTGGCTGACGATCAGGCTTACGGATTTTTCGTCGAGCCGGAGCAGCTCAATGCCGCTGTCGAAGATACCCAGGGCTACGGTTTTTTCGTCGCGCCCGAACAACTCCAGGTGGCTGTCGAGGATGCACAGGGTTATGGATTCTTCGTCGAGCCTGAACAACTCAAGTCGGAGGCGGAAAATGCGCAGGGCTATGGTTTCTTTGTCGATGTGGAGCCGCCGGCACAAGCTGCAGCGCAGACTGCGCCTGCTGTGTCCGACGAGGTGCCGCACCGGCGTGCCACCGATAAGCCGCCTACTGCCGCCACCGTCGCGGCGGAAACCTCGATACGCGTCAGCGTCGAAAAGGTCGATCAGATGATCAATCTGGTCGGCGAGCTGGTGATCACGCAGTCCATGCTGGCGCAGACTGCGTCGGGGATGGATCCGGTGTTGAATCAGCAACTGCTCAACGGCCTGGCCCAACTCGAACGCAACACCCGGGAGTTGCAGGAATCGGTGATGTCGGTGCGCATGATGCCGATCAACTTCGTGTTCAGCCGCTTCCCGAGGCTGGTGCGCGACCTGGCCGGCAAGCTGAGCAAGAAGGTGCAGCTCAGGCTGGTCGGCGAGGGCACCGAGCTGGACAAGGGATTGATCGAGAAGATCAGCGATCCGCTGACGCATCTGGTGCGCAACAGCCTGGATCACGGCATCGAGACACCGGAGCAGCGTATCGCCAGGGCGGCAATATCGTCATCGAGGTGGCGGACGATGGCGGCGGCTTGAACCGCGAGCGCATCCTTGCCAAGGCCAGGGAAAAGGGCATGGCGGTCAGCGACAGCATGAGCGATGCCGATGTATGGTTGCTGATCTTCGCACCGGGTTTTTCGACGGCGGCAGTCGTCACCGATGTGTCCGGGCGCGGCGTCGGCATGGATGTCGTGAAGCGCAATATCGAAGGCATAGGCGGGCGCGTCGAGATTGCATCGCGCCAGGGACAGGGCAGCACCATCACGATACGTTTGCCGCTGACGCTGGCGATCCTGGATGGGCTGTCGATCGCGGTGGGCGAGCAAACCTACATCATGCCGCTGGGCTTCATCATCGAATCGCTGCAACCCAGGGCAGAAGATATCAAGGAGATCAGCGGGCAGGGCAGGGTGTTGCATGTGCGTGGAGAATACCTGCCGGTAATCGCGCTGCATCAGCTGTTCAATATCCAGCCCGCGGTGAGCAGCCCGGAGCAGGGCATACTGGTGTTGCTGGAGGCCGAGGGGCGCAAGGTCGCGCTGTTTGTGGATGAGCTGGTCGGGCAGCACCAGGTGGTGATCAAGAGCCTGGAGAGCAATTACCGCAAGGTGCCGGGCGTGTCAGGCGCAACCATCATGGGTGACGGGCGGGTGGCGCTGATCCTGGATGTGGCCGCGCTGGTCAAGCTGGCGCAGCAATAGCATGTTGTCCTGCAGGATGTATAAACGGGTATCGTGTCGGGCAGGCAATAATAATTAACCGGTATGGGAGGTGGCATGCAAACGAATGAAGGCCAGGCCGCGAGCGGACAGGGGTGCGAGCTGTTGACTTTTACGCTGGGCAATGAGGAGTACGGTATCGACATCCTCAAGGTCCAGGAGATACGCGGTTACGATGCGGTCACGACCATCGCCAATACGCCGGCGTTCATCAAGGGCGTGATCAATCTGCGCGGAATCATCGTGCCCATCGTCGACTTGCGCATCAAATTCAAGCTCGGCAAGGTCGATTATGACCAGTTCACCGTGGTGATCATCATCAACGTCGCCAACCGCGTCGTGGGCATCGTCGTGGATGGCGTGTCGGACGTGATCGCGCTGACTGAAGAGCAACTCAGGCCTGCGCCGGAATTCAGCTCGTCGCTGGATACCCAGTACATCATGGGCTTGGGCACGGTGGAGCAACGCATGATCATCGTGATGGATATCGAAAAACTCATGACCAGCCGCGACATGGAGCTGGTCGATCTGGCTGCAGCGTAAAACGTTATTAAGAGGGAGCTACACCATGAAAATCAACATGCCTGTCACCAATACCGAGTATGTGCTCAAGGATACGGACTCGATCGTTTCCAAGACCGATCTGAAGGGCGTCCTCACCTACATCAACGAGGATTTCCTCAAGATCAGCGGCTTCACCAAGGAGGAGCTGATTGGCACTTCCCACAACATCGTGCGCCACCCCGATATGCCGCCCGAAGCTTTTGCCGATCTGTGGAACTCGCTGAAGGCGGGGCGCCCTTGGACCGGATACGTCAAGAACCGCTGCAAGAACGGCGATTATTACTGGGTGCTGGCGAATGCCACGCCGATCCGCGAAGGCGGTCAGGTGGTCGGTTATATGTCGGTGCGCAGCAAGCCGGACCAGGCGACGGTCAACGAGGTGGCCAACGTCTACCGGCTGTTCCGCGAAGGCAAGGCCGGCAACCTCAGGATACGCGATGGCCGGGTGGTCAAAGCGGGCATGCTGGACAAGCTCAACATGCTCAAGAATCTGACCATCAAATCGCGGCTGAGCGTTGTCATCGCGCTGATGGCGGTGCTGATGGTTGTCATCGGCGCGATGGGGTTGTTCGGCATGAATCAGGCGGACGAGAGCTTGCGTGTCGTGTATGAAGACCGCACGGTTCAGGCAGGTCATCTGGGCGAGATCAACACAAAAGTGCAGCATATGCGCACCGCGATATTGACTGGTATCGCCTTCAGGAAGGAGATACCCAAGCAACACGAGGAGATCGAGAAGGATATCGAGGAAAGCACCAGACTCTGGACTGCCTATGCAGGCGGTCAGATGACGCCAGAGGAAAAAAATCTGGCCGATCTGTTTGGCAGGGAATTCAAGATTTGTGTCAGCGAGGGCGTGAAACCGACCATGGCGTTGCAGCGCGCAGAGAAGATCGAGGGGGTGGAACTGGCCTACTGGGAAAAAATGCGCCCGTTATGCAAGCCGACTACCGAGGCGATCAATGCGCTGGTGAAGCTGCAGCTTGAAGAGGCCAAACGGGAATACATGGCGGCTCTACCGCGTTACGAGCGGCTGCGCAACATCGCGATCGGACTGGTTCTGGGTGGCATCGCGATCGCGATTTTCCTGGTCATCAGCCTGATCCGCGCGATCGTGCGTCCGTTGGATGCTGCAGTCCGCCATTTCAACCAGATCTCCGAGGGGAACTACCGCACTGCGATCGATATCGATCGCCAGGACGAAATCGGCAAGGTGATCGAGGCGCTCAAGTCTATGCAGATCAAGCTCGGTTTCGATGTGGCGGAAACCAAACGCGTTGCCGACGAGAGTCTGCGCATCAAGATCGGGCTGGATAACGTCAGCACCGGTGTGATGATCGCCGACAATGCGCGTAATATTATTTACGTCAACAAATCGGTGGTGAAAATCCTGAGCGGCGCCGAAGACGGCATCCGCAAACAGCTGCCCAACTTCTCTGCGGCCAATCTGGTCGGCACCAACATCGATGTTTTCCACAAGAACCCGGCGCATCAGGCACAGATGCTTTCCAGCCTGACGAATCCTTACACCGCGGCGATCAACATCGGCGGGCGCTCTATGGTGGTGACCGCCAGTCCGGTGATCAACGAGCGCGGTGAACGCCTCGGGGCGGTAGCCGAATGGCAAGATCGCACCGTCGAAGTGGCGGTGGAGAACGAAGTGGCGGCAATCGTCGATGCGGCAGTGATGGGTGACTTCACCAAGCGCATCGATCTGCATGGCAAGGAGGGTTTCTTCAAGCAGCTGGGCGAAGGGATCAACAAGCTGATGCAGACCAGTGAAACCGGGCTCAGCGAGGTGGTGCGCGTGCTCGGGGCGCTGTCCAAGGGTGACCTGACCGAAACCATCACCAACGAGTATTCCGGAACATTTGGCCAGCTCAAGGATGACTCCAATACGACCGTGGACAAGCTCAAGGAGATCATCGGGCAGATCAGGGATGCGACAGATACGATCAATACTGCGGCCAAGGAGATCGCGGCGGGCAACAGCGATCTGTCGCAGCGCACCGAAGAGCAGGCATCCAGTCTGGAGGAAACGGCATCCAGCATGGAAGAGCTGACCTCGACCGTGAAACAGAATGCCGAGAATGCCAAGCAGGCCAACCAGCTTGCGATCAGCGCTTCCGATGTGGCGGGCAAGGGCGGTGCGGTGGTCAGTCAGGTCGTGACCACGATGGATTCGATCAATGAATCTTCACGCAAGATCGTGGACATCATCTCGGTGATCGACGGCATCGCTTTCCAGACCAACATTCTGGCGCTCAACGCCGCAGTGGAAGCCGCGCGTGCCGGCGAACAGGGGCGCGGCTTTGCGGTGGTGGCGGGGGAGGTGCGCAACCTGGCGCAGCGTTCTGCGGCCGCAGCCAAGGAGATCAAGACGCTCATCGGCGATTCGGTGGAGAAGGTCGAAGGCGGCAGCAAGCTGGTCGCGCAGGCGGGTCAGACGATGGAGGAAATCGTCACCTCTATCCGTCGTGTCACCGACATCATGGCCGAGATCACTGCCGCCTCGGTCGAGCAGAGCGCGGGGATCGAGCAGGTCAATCTGGCGATCACCCAGATGGACGAAGTGACCCAGCAGAATGCGGCGCTGGTCGAGCAGGCCGCGGCAGCGGCGGAGTCGCTGGAGGAGCAGGCGCAGAACCTCGCGGTATCGGTTGCGACCTTCAAGGTGGAGGAGGGGGGCGGGCTGGCACGCAACCCGGCCGGCATTGCACGCAGCCCCGCCGCGCCTGCGCGCCGCTTGTCTCTGGACAAGTTGTCGGCAAACAAGGTGCCGGCGAAACCTAAATCCCATGCAAGCGATGACGGTGAATGGCAGGAGTTCTGATGCCGGGATGGAAGTTTGTTGATATTGGATCGGTAACGGGGCGATGAACAGCAGTCTGCAACCGGGCGCGGAGCGTGACCGAGAATTTGTGTTCACCGCACAGGATTTTGAGCGGGTGCGCAAACTGATTTATGACCATGCGGGCATTTCACTGAATCCGAGCAAGCAGGATATGGTGTACAGCCGGCTGGCGAGGCGGTTGCGCGCCACCGGGCTCAATAGTTTCCGTGAATATCTGGCTTTGCTGGAAACCAATAATGCCGCAGAGTGGGAGGCGTTCGTCAATTCGCTGACCACCAATCTGACCTCGTTCTTCCGCGAGCCGCACCATTTCCCCTTGCTCGCCGAGCATGTGCTGAAGCATCGCCATCGTCAGGGTCACATCGATCTGTGGTGTTCGGCCTCTTCGACAGGAGAGGAGCCGTATTCGATGGCGATGACGATGGTGGATGCCTTCGGCAGTTTTACTCCGCCGGTCAGGATATTGGCGACCGATCTGGATACCAATGTGCTGGCCAAGGCAGAAGCTGGGGTCTACCCGATCGAACGCGTCGAAAAACTCTCCGCCGACATGGTGAAGCGCTTTTTTCTCAGGGGGGCCGGTGCTCAGGAGGGATATGTGCGGGTGCGCCCTGAGTTGCGCGCGATGATCACCTACCGGCAGTTAAATTTGCTGAGCGACGACTGGCCGGTGCGTGGCCCGCTGGATGCGATATTCTGCCGTAATGTGATGATCTATTTCGACAAGGAAACGCAGCTGAAGATACTGCAACGATTCGCGCCGTTGCTGCAGCCGGATGGGCTGCTGTTCGCCGGGCATTCGGAGAGCTTTCACCAGGCCGCACATCTGTTCAACTTGCGCGGCAAGACAGTGTATGAACTGGCAAAGCACAGGCCCCATGCTCCGCCGGCCCATCGATGAGTTGACGATGTATTGCGGGGTGACATCGCATGAGTGAGCACGGTTATGAAGAGTGCCTGTCACCCAATATTTATTTTGACAGCGAGCATGGTTGCGAGGCAGCCAAGATCCTGCCGGGAGAATATTACGCGACAGCCCGCGATATGATGCTGGTGACCGTGCTGGGTTCTTGCGTATGTGCCTGTATTCGGGATCGTGTCAGCGGGGTCGGCGGGATGAATCACTTCATGTTGCCGGATAGTGGGCAGGACCAGGGTGATCTGTTGGGCGCGTCGGCACGCTACGGCGCCTATGCGATGGAGTTGCTGATCAATCAGTTGCTGAAGATGGGTGCGCAGCGCAGTAATTTTGAGGCCAAGGTGTTCGGGGGCGGGGCAGTGCTGCGCGGTTTTACGGTTTCCAAGGTCGGGGAGCGCAACGCCGAATTCGTGCTGAATTTTCTCCGCACGGAAAAAATCCACATCGCGGCGCGCGATATGCTTGATATCTATCCGCGCAAGGTGCATTACTTTCCGCAAAGCGGTCTGGTCAGGGTCAAGAAATTGAAGAAGGTGCATAATGACACGATCGTCGGGCGCGAGTCGGAATATAGCGCCAGGCTGCGCTATTCTAGGATGGAAGGTGACGTGGATTTGTTTGAATGAGCATGAGGCGGCAGCCTGGGCAGAACCCTGCGGTAACCTGCCAAAGCGTCTTTAAAACTACGATGGACAGGCATGGGAAATAAAAAAATAAGGGTGCTGGTTGTGGACGATTCGGCGCTGATACGCAGCGTGATGAAGGAGATCATCAATCGTGAGCCAGATATGGAGTGCGTGGGAGCGGCCCCAGATCCGATTGCAGCGCGTGAGTTGATTAAAACCCTGAACCCGGACGTGCTCACGCTGGATGTGGAAATGCCCAAGATGGACGGCCTGGATTTCCTGGAACGCCTGATGCGCCTGCGGCCGATGCCGGTAATCATGGTTTCGACGCTGACCGAACTGGGTTCCGATATCACCTTCCGCGCATTGGCGCTGGGCGCGGTCGATTTTATTTCCAAGCCGAAGATGGATATCGCGCGTGGCATGGGCGAATATGCCGAGGAGATTACCGAGAAGATCCGTGCCGCAGCGCAGTCCAGGGTGATCAAGAAGTCTGCCGCCCCGCTGATTAAGGAGAAATTGTCGGCCGACGCGATTCTGCCGAGTGTGTCGGGACGATTTTCGTCCACGGAAAAATTGATCATCATCGGCGCGTCAACCGGTGGCACCGAGGCGATCAAGGAGGTGCTGATGCGCTTGCCGGCCGATGTGCCGGGTATCCTGGTGACCCAGCATATGCCGGAGAGCTTTACCAAGTCGTTTGCCGAGCGGCTGAACGGCTTGTGCAAGATATCGGTCAAGGAGGCAGAGCACAACGAGCGGGTGTTGCCCGGTCATGCCTATATCGCACCCGGGCATTCGCATCTGTTGCTCAGGCGCAGCGGCGCCAATTACATGACCGAGTTGAGCCAGGGGCCGCCGGTGAACCGTCACCGACCATCGGTCGATGTGCTGTTCAGGTCGGCCGCCAATGTGGCCGGCGCCAATGCGATGGGGATCATTCTTACCGGCATGGGCAAGGACGGCGCGCAGGGATTGCTCGAAATGAAGAATGCGGGATCGCATACCATTGCGCAGGATGAGGCGAGTTGCGTGGTGTTCGGCATGCCCAGGGAGGCCATCGCCATCGGCGGTGCATGCGAAGTGCTGGCATTGCAGGATATTGCGCGTCGTACACTGGAACATTTGTCAGGCCATGGCGGCAAGGGAAATCGGGTTTAAATCATCAGAGACGGGGGAAATATGGCAATCAATGTTCAGACTAGGGAAAGTGTCGCAACCATCGCGATGTCGGAACGCTTCGATTTTCAGGTGCACCGGGAATTCAAGGAGGCCTATGTGCCCCTGCTTGCCAACCCTGCGATCCGGGAAATCGAGATCGATATGAGCAGGCTTACTTACCTCGATAGCTCGGCGCTGGGAATGCTGATGTTGTTGCGCGAGCGCGCGCTGGCGGAAAACAAATCCGTGCGTTTGAGCAAGCCCGGCAAGATCGTGATGCAGATTCTCGAAATTGCGAATTTCGGCAAGCTGTTCCAGATATCTCAGGGGTGAATGCGGCAAGATGATGGATGCTGAGCAGGTTTGCAACATGAAAATCCTGGTAGTCGATGATGACGAGCTGATGCGTGACTGGGTCGGCGCGGTGCTCGCCGACATGGGATATGAGGTGATTACGGCTGCAGATGGGCGGGCTGCAGTGAGCTGCTTCGAGCAGCAGAGTCCGAATCTGATCTTACTGGATCAGGTGATGCCGGGCATGAACGGGTTCGAAGTGGCACGTGCGATACGCGCGAAAAATTCCTGGGTTCCGATCATTTTTGTTTCAGCCTATAGCGGCAATGAAGAGGTGCTGGAGGGGCTGCAAGCCGGTGGCGACGATTATCTTTTCAAGCCGGTCGATTACCAGATTCTCGGCGCGAAGCTCAGGGTCTACCAGGATCGCTTGCGCATGTCGCAGACGCTGCGCGAACAGAATGGACTGTTGCTGGATTACCGCGAGCAAATTCGCGAAGAGCAGGATCTAGCAAGGGACTTCATCAATCAGTTCATCGCGCTGGACAAGATCAGCGATCCGCAGGTGCGTTTTCTGCTGAAGCCTGCAGACAACTTCAGTGGAGACCTGGTCGCCGTGGCGCGTACGCCGGACAACCGCTTGCATGTGCTGCTGGCAGACAGCGCCGGGCACGGACTGACATCGGCACTGGCGGTGATACCGATCACCCAGCCGTTTTACCAGATGACAGCCAAGGGCTTCGATGTGCCCTCGATCGTCAAAGAGATCAACCGCAGCGTGCGCGCCTATTTGCCGCTGCCACGGTATGTTGCTGCGACGGTCATTTCCATCGACCAGTCGCAGCAAATCATTCAGGTGTGGAACGGGGGCTGCCCGGATGCGCTGTTTTTCCGTACCGGGATGGGGGTGCAACGTTTTAAGTCGCAGCATCTGCCGCTGGGGGTGCTCTCCGTTGCTGAATTCGATGCTGCGGTTGAATATTATGGTTATGCACAGCAGTCTGGATGCCTGGTGTTGTGCTCGGATGGCGCGACCGAATTGTTGGTGAACGGCGAGATAGGACAGGAGCTAGCCGACGTGATTGCGGCATTGCCGCATGCTTCGGCGCAGCAGTTGATGGACAATCTGGACGGGATATACAGGCAGGTGCTGGATGGCGGCTCGCCGCCCGACGACATCGCGCTGATGGCCGTGGATTGTCGGCCTGTTGATGACGCTGCGCTGCCTGTTGCAGGGCAGCGCTCATCCAGTCGCCTTGCCGGCATTGAACCCGGGCAATGCGACATCGTCTGGCAGTTTTCCTCTACGATGAGTGCGCCGCAACTCAGGCAGCTCGATGTGATTCCCTTCCTGCTCAATGTGGCTGGGCAGGTCGATGAGGCGATGACCGATGGCAGAGTGTTTCTGGTGTTGTCCGAACTATTCAACAACGCGCTCGATCATGGTTTGTTGAAACTGGATTCGGCGTTGAAAAACCAGATCGATGGCATGGATCATTATTTCAGGATGCGCGCAGAGCGTCTTAACGCCCTTGAGCAGGGGCAGATTTCCGTTTGCCTTGCCAAGCAGTTTTGTCCCGGCGGTACCCGCTTGCAGGTTTCTGTGAAGGATAGCGGGGACGGTTTTGATCATGCCGCGATGCGGCGCAGCGAGATCGGCGTGAATCTGCAGAAGTCCGGGCGGGGCATCGCGTTGTTGGATAGTCTATGCAGTGAATTGCGCTATTCCGGAAATGGCTCGGAGGTCTATGCCAGCCTGGATTTGTTGCCTGAATAGTCGATGGCAATGATTTTTTGGTGGGGCGCTGCCGTTCTGCGTTTAGAATGCCGTTTGCGCGGGCTGTTTCTGGCGGGCCGGGCGATGGTGCAGAGAGAAGAAATCATAACAACTGATAATCAGGGAGAGTTAAGGATGTTTGCACGTTATTTCATTGCAACGCTGCTGGCGGGTTCGCTGGCAGGTATCGCCCATGCGGAAGAGGAAGCGGCGCCGGATTGGAACGGAACCACGCTGACCGGGGATTGGGGCGGCAAGCGCACCGAGCTGTACAACAAGGGGATCACGCTGGAGTTCGACCACAAGAGCGACGTGATGTCCAACGTATCGGGCGGTTACAAGCGGGGTTCGAACTGGATGGGGGAGACCGAGGCCAGAGCCACGTTCGATCTCCAGAAGCTGCTGGGCTGGTACAAAACCACCGGCTATATCCATTTCCACAGCCAGCTGGGCAGCAGGTTCAACACTAATTATGCAGGCACTTTCATGGGGGTCAGCAATATCGAGGCGCCCGTGAATACCGCGCAATTTGCGCATGCCTGGCTGCAGAAAAGTTTTGCCGACGACAGCCTGGAGGTGTTGGGAGGGATATACCAGGTCGATTCGGAATTCTATGTGACCGAGACTTCCGGGCTGTTCCTGCAGCCGCCTTACGGGATGGCAAATGATCTGGGTCAGCCGAATCTGGTGGGTGCGAATGCGGCGCCCATCTATCCGATCGGCGCGCTGGGAGTGCGCGTGAAATACACGTCGCCTGACAAGAATGTCTACCTGCAGGCTGCGGTGACCGATGGGGTGCCGGGGGCGCCGAACAATCCGGCGGCGCGCGGCACGCAGATTCGCCTGGACAAAGGGGATGGCACGCTGGCGATCGTTGAATTTGGTTATACTCCGCAGCAAAGTGAACCGCCTTTTGAGGCCGCTAAACCTGGCCAGATAATCGAACCAGAGCTCAAGGTGCACGAAGAACATGAAACCTTTAACAAGACTGCAGTGGGTTTCTGGCGTTACTCGGCGCATTCCAACAGCCAGGATCCTGCAGATACCCAGTTGTATTCCAATCGCGGCATGTATTTCCTCGCCGAGCGCAGCCTGATGGTTGAGCAGGGACATCCGGCCCAAGGGTTGTCGGGTTTCGTGCGCTTCGGCACGGCCAACAAGCATGTCAATCAGGCCGACTGGACAGCCAGCCTCGGACTGCGCTACCACGGCCTGCTGGAGCGCCGTGACGACGATATCGCCGGCATCGCGGTGACCGTCAATCATGCCAGCCCGATCTATCGGACCTTGAATGCAAGCACCGGCAGCGAAACCCAGGTCGAGGCAACGTATCGCGCCCAGATCAACCCCTGGTTCGCGTTGCAGCCTGACCTGCAATACTTTATCCATCCCGGTATGGGCGGTACGGATATCAACGGCGTAGCGATGAAAAATGTCTGGGTGCTCGGGTTGCGCGCCGAGATCAACTTCTAGGCTAGCCCGCTAGATTTCAGCACCCTTTCGACAGGGTGCGTTATCCAGAATGCCACGCTCCAGCGTGGCATTCTTCTTTGCAGCACCGCTGCCTTGCATGGCGCTGCAATCCGATAAGCCGCCGGAAATCCCCGCTATTCATCCGATTGAAACAGGGTGATCTCCTGATAATTGTCATTGCCGGCAATGTGCTGGTGCTTTCCACCGACCGGATCGCAAGACTGGTCGAGATGTGGAGTCGGACATGGCAGAAGAGTAGGCGGTTGGTGAGCTGTTGCTGGCTGATCGCATGAATCTTGATGCTGCTTTTGCTATCGCTAGTTCCTTGAATGGCGTCAAGGATGGTTTGCTCCGGAAGTTCCGTGAGGATCTCAGTGCCAGACTGCAGGCGCATGGGTATGGCCTCGTGTGGGAT
>JACPVZ010000003.1 GCA_016197305.1 Nitrosomonadales bacterium
ATTCTCCACCTCTGTTCCGGGCGCTGCGGCAAGCAACGGGTCATTGGGTAATGGCTTGGCTGCCTTGGCAGAACCGACACGCGGGATATCGGCCTTCGCATACGAGTAGCGCAGGTCGATGCGCAAGCCCTCGTCGTTGACCAGTCCTTGTGTGTCCCAATGGGTATTCACCGCGCAGAACGAAGAGCCACAGCCGGCATAAGCAGATGAGGCCGTGCAGAACAGCGCGGCGAACAGCAGTTTGATTTTCATTTGTATTGCCTCCCTGAATAAAATGCCGTGCGATTTTAAAGAGTTTGGATGGTGCATCCCTGCGGCATATTGCCGCACCCCTGGCTTGGCAAGTGCGCAGCGCAGTTGGCGAGGTGCGCATCGAATCGGTTATGCTGCGCGGGTTTTGCGAGGCACCGACAAACAGGATATGGATGATGGAATCGAGCGATGAGTTGGTTGAACAGGAATAACGGCTGGGCGTTGCTGGCCGGACTGTCCTGCATGTTCGGATTTGCGCCGTTCGGCTTCTATGTGCTGCCGATACTGGCGCTCGGGGTGTTGTTCCGGCTGTGGCAGCATGCAGAGACTCCGCGCGTGGCCGCGCGCCTGGGTTTCGTCTTCGGCCTGGGGCTGTTCTGTGCCGGGGTAAGCTGGATCTACGTCGCGCTGCACGACTATGGCGACATGCCGATGTTGCTGGCGATGCTCGCCACGCTGCTGTTCTGCGCGGTGCTGGCGGTCTTTCCGGCGCTGGCCGGTTATATGCAAGCGCGCCTGCCCGTTTCAGCCAGGCTGCGTGTCGGGCTGGTGATGCCCGCGGCATGGGTGTTGGGAGAATGGGTGCGCGGCACGATCTTCACCGGCTTTCCGTGGCTGTCGCTGGGTTATGCGCACAGCGACAGCCCGCTGGCCGGTTATGCGCCGCTGCTGGGCGTGTACGGCGTGTCGCTGGCGGCGGCGCTGAGCGCGGGTTTGCTGGCATGGTTGTGGAACGAACGCTGGAGCCGGCAAGGGCGGATCGCGTTGGCCGTGCTGGTCGTGTTATGGGCCGGCGGTGCGGCGTTGCGCAGTATCGCGTGGACGCAACCGCAGGGCGAGCCGTTCAGCGTGGCGCTGGTACAGGGCAACATCGCGCAGGAGCTCAAATTCAACGAGGACGCGCTGGTCGGAACACTGGAAACTTATCGCCGCCTGGCCCTGCAGAGCGAGGCGCGCCTGACCGTGCTGCCGGAGACCGCGCTGCCGCTGCTGCGCCACGAAGTGCCGCCGGTATTGCTCGAGCAACTGCGCGAGCATGCCAGGCAGAACGGCGGTGACGTGCTGATCGGTGCGTTCGAGCGCGATCAGGGCAATTATTACAACAGCGTGTTCAGCCTCGGGGCGGCGGATGAACAGCATTACCGCAAGCATCATCTGGTGCCGTTCGGCGAATTCATTCCGCTGCGGCCGCTGCTGGGCTGGTTCATCAACGGCGTGCTGGACATCCCGATGGGTGATCTGGAGCGTGGCGGCATGGCGCAACCGCCGCTGCAAGTGGCGGGCCAGCAAGTGGCGCCGGATATCTGCTACGAAGACGTGTTCGGCGAAGAAGTGATCCGTCATCTGCCGCAGGCCAGCGTGCTGCTGAACCTGACCAATGACGCCTGGTACGGGCATTCGTATGCGGCGGTGCAGCACCGCCAGATCTCGCAACTGCGCGCGCTGGAGACCGGGCGGATGATGTTGCGCGCCACCAATACCGGTGTGACGGCGATCATCGCGGCGGATGGCACCGTGCTGCAACAACTGCCGCAACATCAGGAGGCCGTGCTGAACGGCATCGCGCAAGGCTATACCGGCATCACGCCGTATGTACGCTGGGGCAATGCGGCGGTGTTGCTGCTGATCGCCGTAATGCTGGCTTACGCGAGGGCGCAGCGTGCCGGCACGGAAAGTTGAGCCTTGGCAAATACCAGGTCCGTTCGTCCTGAGCGTAGCGAAGTCGAAGGTGGGTGTTGAATCCGTCTGGTTGGCAGGAGGACTATGAGCTGGGTCTGTTATTTGTTGCGCTGCGCGGATGACACCTTGTATTGCGGCATCACCAACGATCTGGGCAAGCGCATCGCGGCACACAACGCCGGAACTGCGGCGAAATACACCCGTTCACGCGGCCCGGTGAAGTTGGTGTTCATGGAAGATTGCATGGATCGGTCTTCGGCATCGAAGCGCGAACTGGCGATCAAAGCCTTGTCTCGGGCTGACAAGCTGGCACTCATCAATCTCACGGAATTGCCTGAAAACCAGTAAAATGCGCACTTTCGCGATATACAATATTCGACCATGCATACCTTTGGTTCCAACATCACATCCGCTAGCGGATATGAGCCTGCGCCGAAGCTGAGCCAGGGGCTCAGCTTTCAGCAAATCATCCTGACATTACAGAATTACTGGGACAAGCAGGGCTGTGCACTGTTGCAGCCTTACGACATGGAGGTCGGTGCGGGCACATCGCACACCGCGACCTTTTTGCGCGCGCTCGGCCCGGAGCCGTGGAAGGCCGCCTACGTGCAGCCTTCGCGCCGTCCCAAGGACGGCCGCTACGGCGAGAACCCGAACCGCCTGCAGCATTACTACCAGTTCCAGGTGGTGCTGAAACCGGCACCGGCCAATATTCTCGAGTTGTACCTCGGTTCGCTGGAGGCACTGGGTTTCGATCTCAAACAGAACGACATCCGCTTCGTCGAAGATGACTGGGAGAATCCGACATTGGGCGCGTGGGGCCTGGGTTGGGAAGTGTGGCTGAACGGCATGGAAGTGACACAGTTCACTTATTTCCAGCAGGTCGGCGGCATCGACTGCAAGCCGATCACCGGCGAGATCACCTACGGGCTGGAGCGTCTGGCGATGTATCTGCAAGGTGTGGAAAGTGTCTATGACCTGACCTGGACACCGGGCGTGACCTACCGAGACGTGTATCACCAGAATGAAGTGGAGCAATCCACTTACAACTTCGAGCACAGCGATGTGGAATTTTTGCTGGGTGCATTCGGCAGCCATGAGAAACAGGCCAAGCATCTGATGGAACAGCAGCTCGCGTTACCCGCCTATGAGCAGGTTCTCAAAGCGGCACATAGTTTCAATCTGCTGGATGCGCGCGGCGCGATCTCGGTGACCGAGCGCGCGGCCTATATCGGGCGCATCCGCAACTTGGCGCGCAGTGTCGCGGCCTCTTATCTCGACAGCCGCGCCCGTCTTGGCTTCCCGATGGCGCCGAAGGAATGGGCTGATGAAGTGCTGGCGCAGATCGAGAAGAAGGCCGCCGCCGAAGGAGCAGCAAAATGACGAAGAATCTGCTGGTCGAATTGTTCGTCGAGGAGTTGCCGCCCAAGTCGCTGAAGAAGCTGGGCAATGCATTTGCTGAAGGCGTTGCCAATGGATTGATTCAATGTCAACTAAAACAACGTGTGCCAGATTGGCAGTCATTTGCCAGTCCGCGCCGTTTGGCTGTCTTTATCCCGAATGTGCTGTCAAATGCGGCTGATCGCACAGTGTCGCAAAAGCTGATGCCGGTTGCGGTGGGTATCGGTGCCGATGGCAATGCTACACCCGCGTTGCTGAAGAAGCTCGCCAGCTTCGGTGCCGATGCATCGGTCGTGCCGCAGCTCAAGCGTGCGATGGACGGCAAGGCGGAAGCATTGTTCTATGACAGCGTGGTGAAAGGCGCGACGCTCGCGGAAGGGCTGCAGAAGGCGCTGGAAGACGCGCTCGCCAAATTGCCGATCGCCAAGGTGATGATCTACCAGTTGGCAGATGGCTGGAGCAGTGTCAATTTTGTGCGCCCCGCGCATGGTCTGGTGGCGCTGCATGGCGCGGACATCGTGCCGATCAGCGTGCTGGGTCTGAACGCCGGACGCGAAACCCAAGGTCATCGCTTTGAGGCGAGTGTCGCGAAGGTGGTGCTGAAGGATGCCGACAGCTATGCGCAACAGCTGGAAAGCGAAGGCGCGGTGATCGCCAGTTTTTCCGCACGCCGCGCCGAGATCGTGCGCCAGCTGGCTGCGGCTGCCGCGAAGGAAAGCCTCAAGCCGATAGCAGACGACGCGCTGCTGGACGAGGTGACCGCGCTGGTCGAGCGTCCCAACGTGCTGCTCGGAAAATTTGAAAAAGAGTTTTTGGAAGTGCCGCAGGAATGCCTGATCCTGACGATGAAGGCGAACCAGAAATACTTCCCGCTGCTGGATGCGAATGGCAGGCTGACCAACAAGTTCCTGATCGTGTCGAACATCAGCCCTAAAGACGCGAGCCTGGTGATCGGCGGCAACGAGCGCGTGGTGCGTCCGCGCCTGGCCGATGCGAAATTCTTTTTTGACCAAGATCGCAAGAAAACCTTGGCATCGCGCGTGGAAGGTTTGGCCAAGGTGGTGTACCACAACAAGCTCGGTACACAGGGCGAGCGTGTGGAGCGGGTGTGGGCGATCGCGCAGGCGATCGGTCTGCATCTGGGCGGCGACGCGTTGCTGGCCGCACAGACAGGTGAGGCGGCGATGCTGGCCAAGGCTGATTTGCTCACCGACATGGTCGGCGAATTCCCGGAGCTGCAAGGCATCGTGGGGCGTTATTACGCGCAGCATGACGGGTTGAGCGAGGACATCGCTTACGCGATTGAAGACCACTACAAGCCGCGATTTGCCGGCGACGAATTACCGCGCAACATGGTCGGCGTCTGTGTGGCGCTGGCGGACAAACTGGAAACGTTGGCGGGCATGTTCGGCATCGGGCAGATACCGACCGGCGACAAGGATCCGTTTGCATTGCGCCGTCACGCGCTGGGGGTGATCCGAATGCTGCTCGAGAAAGAGTTGCCACTGAGCTTGTTCAGTCTGGTCAACATCGCCTTCGCCGGATTTCCCAAAGGCTTGCTGGCCAACGCCCACGCCGATGTGGAGACTTTCATATACGAGCGTCTGGGCGGTGTGATGCGCGAGCAGGGATATTCGACCAACGAGGTCGAAGCGGTATTGTGTATGCGTCCGGTCCAGATTTGTCTGGTTCCAAAGCAATTGGAAGCGGTGCGTGCCTTCGCCGCGTTGGCGGAAGCCGCTGCACTGGCCGCGGCCAACAAGCGCGTCGGCAATATCCTGAAGAAGGTCGAGGGTGAAGTCAGCGACAAGGTGGATGCCTCATTGCTGCAGGAGGCCGCCGAGCAGGCGCTGCATCGGGCGTTGAGCGTAATTGCACCCAGGGCCGAGGCGGCATTCGCCGCAGGCGACTACACGGGTTCGCTGCAAGCCCTGGCGGCACTGCGTGCGCCGGTGGATGCGTTCTTCGACGGCGTGATGGTGAATGCCGACGATTTGGCGTTGCGCGCCAACCGTCTCGCGCTGCTGGCACAATTGCAGCAGGCGATGAACCGTGTCGCAGACATTTCCAAACTGGCGGCTTAAGGACAAGGGGAAGCAGCAAGCGGTCAGTAAAACCATGCAACGACTTACCACTCACCACTTACCACTCGCTAATTAAAATATGGACCTCATCAGTCTCGACCGCGACGGCGTGATCAATTACGACTCCGACCAGTTCATCAAGAGCCCGGAGGAGTGGAAGCCGATACCCGGCAGCCTGGAAGCGATTGCGCGGCTGAATCAGGCCGACTATC
>JACPVZ010000121.1 GCA_016197305.1 Nitrosomonadales bacterium
AATAAAAAAATAAAGAAATAAAAAAAATAATGAAAATAATGCAAATATGGGTAATAGAGAAAAATAAAGAAATAAGGAAAATACTGAAAATTAAAAAATAAGGAAAATAAGAAAAATAAGAAAAATAAGGGATTCACATCTGCAGCCACCGCAATTACTGCAGCAACTTGATTTTTAATGCTTGCCCGCATTGAATCGCCCTCTTTCGACTTGTGCATTCTCAGCGGGTGATCCAAGAGCTTAGAAAGTCCGGAGCGCATGTTTTCCGGAGCCAATTCATAAAAATAATTTTCGACGGTGGCGGAAAGATTTTGGGTTACCTCTGCAGGTGTGGACACAGGCTTAGCCAGAACCCGCGCCATCCTTTTCGACAACGGATTAAGCCCCGCCTTCCACGACGACTTGAGCTTGTCATCCTTCTCGAAGTAGGCGGTGAAATCGGGATGTTCTGAAAAGCTGTACACAAGATCATGCAGTTGGTGAATGATATTTTTCTGAACCTCTTCAGCCTCGAGCCGTGAAGTGCCTCTTTGCACAGGCGACACGGCAAAATTCAATTCCAGCTGAATATCCCGGATATGCATGCGCGGCACTGGAAAACTCTTCAGAACTTCATGATTCAGATATTGATCAGCAATACGGGCGGAAGCGACATCGCTTAACACACGAGCCCGCGTAATTTCCTCGAGCATAGCGCCGACAAAATTCTTAATGGTGATCATAATTTAAGGTGTCCCGATTCAATGCCCATCTGAAGATCAACGTGGAGTACCTCTTCGAATTTGATGGCTCGGCAGGATCGCACATGCCCTCTAAGAGCAAGGTGTCGTCAAAACACCTTGTAAGGTGCAGTTGATGCTAGCACCCTATTTCATTTTCCGTCAACCAGCGACTTTGCATCATGACAAAGGCGACTGAACGGAAGGTCGTCACATCAGACAAACACTGCCCCCCGATTCACTAACGAAATTTGCGCCTGCCGACAGTATTCTGCGGCATAATTCAAGCGGCTTGCTCATACATTCAAATGAACCCCGCTCAATTTTTTTGCTGGAGGTTATATGACGCTTTCTTCAAAGTCAGCAACAGGCACCGGATTGAACTTCACCGCGATGAAGCATTTAGGCATGTCCAGAGGTTTCGATCTGCAATACAGGCTAGCCGACAAATCACTGCAACTGTTTCTCTGTGTGGGGCAAGAAGACAACCGAATACTTGTGACCGGATCAACGCCATTTTCGCGACAGGCTTCAGTCTTGAATGCTATTGATCAACTAGGGAAGTGGGGCCAAAACATCCAGCTTTGGATGGTATCCGAAAAAAACGGAACAATTACGGCCAGAACCCAACCTGTCAATTATCGAACCTACGTAAAACCATATTACGGGAAACTAACAATCAGCCAGATAGCGGCAGACCAACCCCGCATGACCTACGCGGGCAATGGAACGGGGCGATTGCTTTCAAAACCGATTAACAATCGATATTACTTTATTTACGGCGGCAAACTAGAAACAGACGATTACATGAGAGGATTTGATTGCACAAGTTTTCCTATGGTTTTGCTGGGTATCCCCAAAATTGAGCAGCCTGGTTATGGCAAACAACTTTGCGAGGCCGCCGGAGCCGAACAGTGCGATCTTGAACAACTGAAGAGTGCTGACCTCGGAAAACGATTCCGAGAGAATACTATACCCCAAGGTCTCTATATCGTTTTTAGTGCTGGCCATGTAATGCTTTATGACGCTGACAAAAATATGCTTTATGAATTCAATTATGGAGGTTTCAAGGCTACACCGGCCGGACAGCGGCAACTGAGGGCCCCGCAAGATCTATGGTGGGTAAGAAAGCTGAAGGAGGCATATCGCCCATCGTTCGCATGAACCGAGTCTAATCGGCTTGGAAAATCGCCGAAAAGAAAAATCGCCTAGTGTTTTCACACTAGGCGATTGAACTTACTACAAAATATGGTGCGCCCGAAGAGATGAATCTGGGTACTGGGAGATGACAGTTTTGTTGCCTTGATACAAATTGGCAATCAAGCGAATACTACAGTGACATGTCCCTCCGCACGTGAACGTGGCGCAGACTTAACGACGATTTCAATGTCACGACCAAGTCGAGTAAGACATTCCAGCATCTTGGCTTCCGAGATGCCACGGAATTGCCCGCGCAGCAAACCAGATAATTTTGGTTGTGTAATGCCCAGTAACTCGGCAGCTTGCACTTGAGTCAATTTACGCCGCTTGATGATGTCACCGATTTTTGTGGCCAACTGTGCCTTGACCAGCATTTCTTCGGCATTATCCAGGCCAAGGTCGGCATATACATTGGCACTGCCCTGTTCAATGTTGCTCATTTCTTTACTCCTTCCGCATGTTGTTGCGCCAGCTTTAGCCTGTCATGCACTAAATCCATATCTTGCTTCGGTGTTGCGATGCCCTTGTGCGATTTTTTCTGGAAGCAATGCAGCACATAGACCGCATTGCCGAATCTCACCGTATAAACCGCCCGGTATGTATTGCCGTCGTCATCCTCAACGACTTCCAGTACGCCCGCCGAACCAAACCCCTTGAGCGGTTTAGCCTGTGCGTGCTTCCCACCATGCTGTGCCAAGTGGAGCGCATACCCAAATACATCCACCACATCGGAAGGCATGGACAATAAATCTTTCTTTGAGGATGCTACCCACTCCAAGGGTTTAACGGAGGATTTGCTCATGGGCGCATTATACCCATATAGGAATAATCATCAATAGCGCCCAGTTTTATCTGGCAGGATGAGAAAGAAAAAAGGCTTATTTCCTCTGAGAAATAAGCCTTTTATGAATGGTGGTGCGCCCGAAGAGATTCGAACTCCTGACCCCTTGGTTCGTAGCCAAGTACTCTATCCAGCTGAGCTACGGGCGCATTGTGCCTTGGCGGAGAAGGAGGGATTCGAACCCTCGATACAGGTTTTAGTCCCGTATGCTCCCTTAGCAGGGGAGTGCCTTCGACCTCTCGGCCACCTCTCCGAAGGCCGCGCATAGTAATGTATCAGACCTGAAAGGTCAAACGATTACGCGTCTTCCTGGTCGAGATCGAACGCTTTATGCAGCACGCGTACCGCCAGCTCAAGATATTTCTCGTCGATCACCACGGAAATCTTGATTTCCGAAGTGGAGATCATCTGGATATTGATGCCCTCTTCCGCCAGCGTGCGGAACATCTTGCTGGCGATGCCGACATGGGAGCGCATGCCTACGCCAACCACCGACACCTTGGCGGTCTTGCTGTCGCCTACCACGTCGCGCGCGCCGATGTGCGGCTGCACCTTGCTCTTCAGGATGTCCATCGCCTTGGTGAACTCGTTGCGATGCACGGTGAAAGAGAAGTCCGTCGTGCCATCCACGCCGACGTTCTGGATGATCATGTCCACGTCGATGTTGGCATCAGAGACCGGTCCGAGTATCTGGTAAGCGATGCCCGGCTTGTCGGGAACGCCCATCACGGTGATCTTGGCTTCATCGCGATTGAACGCGATTCCGGTAATTATGGCTTGTTCCATCTTGTCATCATCCTCAAAAGTAATCAGCGTGCCGTCGCCCTCTTCCGCAAAGCTGGACAGCACGCGCAGCTTGACCTTGTATTTTCCGGCGAACTCCACCGAACGTATCTGCAGCACCTTGGAGCCCAGGCTGGCCATCTCAAGCATTTCCTCAAAAGTAATACTCTTCAAGCGGCGCGCCTCGGGAACCACACGCGGGTCAGTGGTGTAAACGCCATCCACATCGGTGTATATCTGGCATTCGTCGGCGCGCAAAGCCGCCGCGATCGCCACCCCGGTGGTGTCCGAGCCGCCGCGCCCCAGCGTGGTGATGTTGCCGCGCTCGTCTATGCCCTGAAAACCGGCCACGACCACGACGCAGTCGTTGTCCAGATCGCTGCGGATATTCTGCTCGTCGATGCTGACAATGCGCGCCTTGGTATAGGCATTGTCGGTCAGTATCTTGACCTGTCCGCCGGTATAGCTCTTGGCCTTCAGGCCCAAATCCTTGAGCGCCATCGCCAGCAGGCCGATCGTGACCTGCTCGCCGGTCGAAACAATCACATCCAGCTCGCGCGGATCCGGATGCTTCTGCATTTCCTTGGCAAGGCCGATCAGGCGATTGGTCTCGCCGCTCATCGCGGAAAGAACCACCACCACCTGATGCCCCTGCGCCTTGAATTTTGCGACGCGCCGCGCCACGTTCTTGATGCGGTCGGTGCTGCCGACCGATGTACCGCCGTACTTCTGAACTATCAATGCCACGATTTTTCTACGCCTGACTTTAAAAAGTGGGCGCGATTTTAACGCAATTACCCCAAAAATACGAGGCGATGGAATGACCCTCCCGGGTTGGCCGTGCAGCCCTGTTCGCACGCGCCGGGTGTTAAACTCAAGCCACCGGAGCACACAATCACCATGACAGAAATCACCCCGCGCAGCATTCCCAATGACGCCATGCAGCATTTGCTGGATAACGGCTACCCGCCGGCACTGGCGAAGATTTTCGCGGCACGCGGCATCACCGACCGCCAGCAGCTGGACACGGCGCTGGCGGCGCTCACCCCACCGGACAGCCTGAAGAATGCGCGCGACATGGCACGCCTGCTGGCCGATGCGATCGCCGCGCAGAAAAAACTCCTGGTGATCGCCGATTATGACGCCGATGGCGCGACGGCCTGTGCGGTCGCGGTGCGCGGGCTGCGCGCCTTTGGCGCCCGTATCGATTTCATCGTGCCGAACCGCTTCGAATACGGTTATGGCCTGACCCCGGAGATCGTGAGGCTCGCCGCACAATCAGCGCCGGACATCCTGCTGACGGTGGACAACGGCATCGCCAGCGTGGAAGGCGTCGCGGAAGCGAACCGGCTCGGCATGCAGGTGCTGGTCACCGACCATCACCTGCCCGGCGAGGTGTTGCCGGATGCGGCCTGCATCGTCAATCCCAACCAGCCCGGCTGCGCTTTCCCGAGCAAGCATCTGGCCGGCGTCGGCGTGATGTTCTATGTGCTGCTGGCGTTGCGCACCGAGCTGCGCGCGCGCGGGGCATTCACCACACAAGCCGAACCTAATTTGGCGAACCTGCTCGATCTGGTGGCGCTCGGCACCGTGGCCGATGTGGTCAGACTGGATCAGAACAACCGCATCTTGGTGCAACAAGGCCTGCAGCGCATCCGCGCGGGACGGGCCTGCCCCGGCATCAACGCGTTGCTGCGCGTCGCAAAAAAAGACCCGGCGCGCGCATCCAGCCAGGATATGGGCTTCACGGTCGGGCCGCGCCTGAACGCCGCAGGCCGGCTCGACGACATGAGCCTGGGCATCCATTGCCTGCTCGGCGACGACGAGGCCAGTGCGATGCGCATCGCCGCACAGCTGGATGCGCTGAACCGCGAACGGCGCAGCATCGAAACCGGCATGCAGGACAGCGCGCTGGCGGCGCTGGAAAGCGTCGACCCATCCGACAACTACACGCTGACGCTGTTCGACCCGGACTGGCATCAGGGAGTCATCGGCATTCTGGCTTCAAGACTCAAGGATAAATTTCACCGCCCGACGATCGCCTTCGCCCGTGCCAACGACGGCGAGATCAAAGGCTCGGGACGCTCGATCGCCGGGCTGCACCTGCGCGATGCGCTGGACCTGGTCAGCAAGCGCCATCCCGCGCTGATCAAGAAATTCGGCGGTCACGCCGCGGCCGCCGGGCTGAGCATCGCCGAAACCGATTTCGCGCTGTTCGTCGCCGCATTCGAACAGGCATGCAGCGAACTGCTCAGCGCCAGCGACCTGGCGCAACGCATCGAGACCGATGGCGCGCTGGAGCACCCGGAGATGACTCTGGAAGTGGCGCATTTACTGGATCAGCAGGTATGGGGGCAGGGCTTCCCGGCACCGCAGTTCAGCGACGAATTCGCGGTCCAGGGGCAGCGCGTGGTCGGCGAGAAGCACCTGAAATTGCGTCTGGGCAAACAGGGGAAACCGCTAGACGCAATTTTGTTCGGCCACAACGAACCTCTGCCGGAACGTGTGCATGCCGTGTACAGTCTGAGCGTCAACGAATACAATGACACACAGAGCCTGCAACTGATCATCCGTCACTGGCAGGATGCCAAGGGGTGACCCCCCAAGGAGCGAATCCATGGACATCACCCCGCTGCAAAACAACGGCATCGAAGCGTTGCCGCAATTCCTCACCAGTCTCGCCATCGGCCTGCTGATCGGGCTGGAACACGAACGCAAACAATCGGCCAAGGCCGGGCTACGCACCTTCGCACTGGTGAC
>JACPVZ010000142.1 GCA_016197305.1 Nitrosomonadales bacterium
CGGGATCTTGACCGACAGCGTCTTGTGCTGCTTGATGCGGCCGTTGCCGTTGCAGTCCTTGCACGGCGAACTGATCATCTTGCCGTTGCCGTGACAGCGCGGACAGGTCTGCTGGATCGAGAAGAAGCCCTGCTGCATGCGCACCTGGCCATGCCCGCCGCAGGTGGTGCAAGTGGTCGGGGCAGTGCCGGGTTTTGCGCCGGAGCCGTGGCAGGTTTCGCATTCCGTCATCGTGGGCACGCGGATCTGCATCTCGGTGCCGCGCGCGGCCTGTTCCAGCGTGATTTCCATGTTATAGCGCAGGTCGGCGCCGCGTTGCACGCTGCTGCGCCCGCGGCCGTTGCCGCCGCGGCCTCCGCCGAAGATGTCGCCGAAGATGTCGGAGAAGTCGAAACCCTGCGCGCCTGCACCGAACGGATTGCCCCCACCCATGCCGCCGGACTCGAATGCGGCGTGACCATACTGGTCATAGGCCGCACGCTTCTGTCCGTCGGACAGCGTTTCATAGGCTTCCTTGGCCTCCTTGAAATGCTCCTCCGCCTTCGGGTTGTCCGGGTTTCGGTCAGGGTGGAACTTCATCGCCAGCTTGCGATAAGCCTTTTTTATTTCTTCGTCCGAAGCGTCGCGGTTGACGCCCAGGACTTCGTAGTAGTCTTTTTTACTCATGGCTTAGGCACGGAAAATGGTGAGAGTGGCAAGGGGAGTAGAAAATGGCAAGCGGGGCGGGTTTTACCACGGCCCACTAACAACTCACCACTCCCCAGGATATTACTTCTTCTCATCCTTTACTTCGGTAAACTCGGCATCCACCACGTCGCCCTCGTCAGCCTTGGCTTCCGGCTGCGCACCGCCTTGAGCGGCCTGCGCCTTGGCCTGTTCGGCGGCATACATCTTTTCGCCCAGCTTCTGTGCCGCGGTGGCCAGCGCTTCCGACTTGGCCTCGATCGCAGCCTTGTCGTCGCCTTTGACGACACCCTCGGCATCCTTCAGGGCGGATTCGATCGCGGATTTTTCGTTGGCGTTCAGCTGCTCGCCGTATTCCTTCAGCGATTTTTGCGTGCTATGGATCAGCGCATCCAGCTGGTTGCGCGCGGTCACCAGTTCCATCGCCTTGCGGTCGTCCTCGGCGTGAGCCTCGGCGTCGTTCACCATGCGCTGGATCTCTTCCTCGCTCAAACCCGAGCTGGCCTGGATCTTGATCTTGTTCTCCTTGCCGGTGGCTTTGTCCTTGGCCGATACATGCAGGATGCCGTTAGCGTCGATATCGAACGTCACTTCGATCTGCGGCATGCCGCGCGGCGCGGGCGGAATGTCGGACAGGTTGAACTGGCCCAGGCTCTTGTTGCCGGAGGCCATTTCGCGCTCACCCTGCAGCACGTGGATGGTTACCGCAGACTGGTTGTCGTCGGCCGTGGAGAATACTTGCGATGCCTTGGTCGGGATCGTGGTGTTCTTCTTGATCAGTTTGGTCATCACGCCGCCCATGGTCTCGATACCCAGGCTGAGCGGGGTCACGTCCAGCAACAGCACGTCCTTCACTTCGCCCTGCAGCACGCCGCCCTGGATCGCCGCGCCGACCGCAACCGCTTCGTCCGGGTTCACGTCCTTGCGCGCTTCCTTGCCGAAGAATTCCTTGACCTTCTCCTGCACCTTGGGCATCCGGGTCTGGCCGCCGACCAGGATCACGTCGGCGATGTCGCTGTTGGATACGCCGGCATCCTTCATCGCGATCTTGCACGGTTCGATGGTGCGGGCGATCAGGTCTTCCACCAGGCTTTCCAGCTTCGCGCGAGTAATCTTCACGGCCAAATGTTTAGGTCCGGTCGCATCGGCGGTGATGTAAGGCAGGTTCACCTCGGTCTGCTGTGCCGAAGACAATTCGATCTTGGCCTTCTCGGCTGCATCCTTCAGGCGCTGCAATGCCAGCATGTCTTTTTTCAGGTCGACGCCGCTTTCTTTCTTGAACTCGTCGATCAGGTAATCGATCACGCGCAGGTCGAAGTCTTCGCCGCCGAGGAAGGTGTCGCCGTTGGTGGACAACACTTCGAACTGGTGTTCGCCGTCGATCTCGGCGATGTCGATGATGGAGATGTCGAACGTGCCGCCGCCCAAGTCATATACCGCGATCTTGCGGTCGCCTTCCTGCTTGTCCAAGCCGAAGGCCAGCGCTGCAGCCGTCGGCTCGTTGATGATGCGCTTCACTTCCAGACCGGCGATGCGGCCGGCATCCTTGGTAGCCTGGCGCTGCGAGTCGTTGAAATACGCCGGTACGGTGATCACCGCCTCGGTGACCGGTTCGCCCAGATAGTCTTCGGCGGTCTTCTTCATCTTGGCCAGTACTTGCGCGGAGATCTCCGGCGCGGAGATCTCCTTGTCGCGCACCTTGACCCATGCGTCGCCGTTCTTGGCCTTGACGATGGCGTAGGGCACCATGCCGATGTCCTTCTGCACCATGGGCTCTTCGAAGCGGCGGCCGATCAGGCGCTTCACGCCGTACAGCGTGTTCTTGGGGTTGGTCACGGCCTGGCGTTTGGCGGGCGCACCCACCAGCACCTCGCCGTCTTCCATGTAGGCGATGATGGAGGGGGTGGTGCGAGCGCCTTCGGCGTTCTCAATCACCTTGGTCTTGCCGTTCTCCATGATGGCCACACAAGAGTTCGTCGTGCCCAGGTCGATACCGATGATTTTTCCCATGATGCTGTCCTTTCAGTTGAATGCTTCAATGATTGAATACGGTTGTTGCCTTGCCGCCTAACATCAGGGCGACATTCGATATTTCAAGTGCCTAATTTTAATAACCGTCGCGAGCACGCTGGCCGCACAGCAGGTTATTCCTTGGCTTTCGCTACCATCACCAGCGCGGGGCGCAACACCCGGTCGTTCAGGCTGTAGCCTTTTTGCATCACGCTGACCACGGTGTTGGCCGGCTGGTCGCTCTCCACCATGCCGATCGCCTGGTGCTTGTGCGGGTCAAGTTTCTCGCCGACCGGGTTGATCTCGCTGATGTTGAACTTCTCGAACACGCTGGAGAGCTGCTTCAGTGTCAGCTCCATGCCGCTCTTGAAGCTCTCGATGTTCTCGGTCTGTACGGCCAGGCCTGCTTCCAGGCTGTCTTTCACGGCCAGCATCTCGTTGGAAAAACGCTCCACGGCAAACTTCTGCGCCTTGCTGACGTCATCGGCGGCGCGGCGACGGATATTCTCGCCTTCGGCCTTGGCATACATCCAGGCGTCATAGTGCTCCTGAGCCTTGCGCTCGGCGGCTTGCAGCAGCTCTTCGGTGCTGGGCATTACTTCGGGCGTGTCAGTGGCAGTGTTTTGCTCGGATTGAGGGTGTGTATCGTTCAGTTCCATGCTGTTCTCCGTGTTTCGACTCACGCTTAGTGGGGGGCATGGCGATCGATTTCAAGAGGGATGAAGCATTTTTGGTGAATCTTTTGGATTTTGTTTTGAACTTTTCTAAAAACGAGTTGTTTAATCACCCTTTTGGTTTGTGGGCATGGTTGGTTGACCAATGCCAAGGGTTAAATGCCTGAATAGTTATTTAAAACAATAGGGTTGAAAAAATGCTGCTGAGGTTCTTTTTTGCGGGGTATTGTCTGTTGGGCGTGATCGCCATGTTGATGGCATCGGGTGCGCAAGCAGCAGGCAACGATACAGGGTGGAGGGTACGGAGCAACTCGCTACGCGATTCCGGATTTTCCAAGCCCATCGTGTTGGATCAGAAAAAACGTGAACAGCACTTTTATTTCCCCATTGCGCAAAACGTCAGGCTCAAGGACGCGTATCTCGATCTGGATGCCACTTATTTTCGCCAGTTTGCCAGCACCGATGGATTGACTATCCAGGTCAACGGCGTGTCGGTCAAAGTGCTGTCCCTCGCTCAGGGAGCTGCCCCCTCGTTTCTTAGGATGACGGGCATGGATGGGCAATCTTGGTCTGCCGATGTGGCTGCTCAGACCAAGGCAGAAATCAATCTTTCAATCCCGTTAAAAAATCTTGACCCCGCAGCGCGCTTTGTCGATGTGGGCGTTTCTTTCAACAGCAAAATCGAAGTAGACCGATGTGCGGAAATTATCGGGCGTGGCAACGAAGTCTTGTTGGATCCTGGTACGCGGATTCGGTATCGCTATGACCCGAGCAGTGTGGCCGATGTGCGCTCATTTTTAACGACGCTTCCGCCACACCCTCGAATTTTATTGCCTGGCCAGTTGACCAGCATGCAGTACGAGGCTGCGTTGAGATTGCTGATGGGGTTGCGTACCCAGGGGCTGGATCCGCAGTTAGCTCGGCTACCTAAATTGGGCGATGAGGTTTCTGTAGAGGGATTCAATCTCAAGGGGGCGCTAGCCACGAATCCGCTGTTTCGCAGCATTGCGGCTGCGGCCAGTCAGCAGCGCCCACTACATGTTGAAAACGAGACGGATGTGGCTGCGTGGCTGGCACTGCGGGTGATGGCTGAAGATGGCCTGGCTGACGTAGTGATTGACGCTGCAGGGGTTAGATCGGCTCTGCTCAAGGCCGGGCAGATTTGGAAGGATCAGGGCATCTTGCCGCTGATGCCGGTATGGCTAAGGCAGGCTGTGGCAGAGCAATGGCAGATCAAATCTCGATCAAACCAGGCGAATTTAAGCGTGGTGAATTGGGCCGGCACTCAATTGCTGCTGTTGGATGGGACTAATCTAAATCCGGCTGCCTTGTTGGCAGGCTCGTCCTGGTCGGCCATAGCCAATGGCGCAGCGCTGGGAGTAGGGCAGGCCATCCCATTGAGTGTGGAGACACACTCGCATCGTTTGATGATCGCGCACAATTTGCCTGTGCAATATTTGTATGGCTCGATGCATTGGGAGGTGCCATTTGGCGCCAAGGATTTGCCCAGCGGCGAGCGGCCCAATTCGATGCAGCTAAATATCATTGCGGCGAATAAAAATGCGGATAGCGCCGAAGTCGTCTCGGTATTCATGAACGACAATCTGATCACGGCAAAGAGGCTGCGTACGGATGGCGAGGTGACATCGGTTGATGCCTTTGTGCCGCTCTACTCGCTGAAAGCCAACAACGTGTTGCGCATAGAGGTGGCCGACCCGGCCTTGCAAGGCTGCACCAGATCACAGCCATTGCCGATACAGATATTGCCTTCTAGTTACCTGGGCTTGACCGGAGCACGCGATGCAAAGGAGTTCTTTGCGCTGGTTCCGGCCTTGGCGCATGAAGGTTCGGTGATCGTCCCTTCAGTGTACTTCCTTCATCCAGAAGATACCCTGTTGACGGTTAGCCGTATCTTGCAGGGAATGCAAATGTCTCCGGATGGGTTCAGGTTGCAAGGCGTCGACAGTGCAGAATTCTCTGTGGCTGGCCCATTCGTCAGTTTCGAGGTCACCCCCAAAGGGCTGCGCAGCTTGGTGGATACCCAGATGGACAGGCTGACCATACGTAACAAGAATGACCTGATGGTGTTTGACAGCCGGGGGCTGGGCAGCCTCGCCGTTGCCCAGGTCGTTGGAGAGCAGGGTGTGCTGGTTAGCCGTATTGGCAAGGGCAATTTGAGTTTGCAAGCCCCGCTGGAATTGTCGGCAGGTAATCTGGCTGTGATGGATAACCAGGGGGTCAAGCTCGCGTTGAACACCAACGATCCCGAACAAGAGTGGAGTCTGAACGAATCGGGGCGAGGAGTGAGATATTTTCTTGAGCGCTATCACTTGCCGTTTGTGATTTTCGGACTGGTGGTCGGGTTGGCCTTGCTGTTGTTGGCAATACGTTCCTGGTTGAAAGCGCGTCACACCAAAGCGAGCTAGAGGCAATTTTGGGCGGGTATTTTATTGCGGATTATTTTTACCTGCTCAACGTGGTAGGCGCTGCCGTGGCTGTCATCATGTGTATCGGCGCACTGGACGATTTTTTCATCGATATCTATTACTGGTTGTATGAGCTATACCGAAAAATTTTCATTACCTCAAAATATCCGGCACTGACCGTTGAACAGTTGATGGGCAAACCGCAGCGATATTTGGCGGTGATGGTGCCGGCGTGGAAAGAATACGACGTCATTGCGCACATGATCGAGAATAATCTTACGGCCATGAACTACGATAAGTTCATCATCTTTGCGGGAACCTATCAGAACGATGCGGAAACCACCGCCGAGGTCGAGCGTATGGTACGCAAGTACCCGGATCGGGTGTGCAGAGCCACCGTTTTGAACGATGGACCAACATGCAAATCGGATTGCCTGAACTGGATCGTGCAGCGTATTTTCAAGTACGAGCAGGAACACCAGGTCGAGTTTGCAGGGATGATTCTGCATGACAGTGAAGATGTCATACACCCGCTCGAATTTCGCGTGTTCAACTACCTGAACGAGAGAATGGACCTGATCCAGCTCCCGGTTTTGTCTTTGCCGCGCAAGTGGTACGAATTTATTGGTGAGGGTTATGCCGATGATTTCGCTGAATGGTGCCAAAAGGAAATGGTCGTGCGTGAAAGCATGACAGGTGTGGTTCCCGGGTGCGGTGTGGCAACGTTTTATAGCAGGCGCGCGATCAGGATGTTGGCCGATCAGTATGAGGGCGTGCCTTTTAACACCAGCACCCTGACCGAAGATTATGATTTGAGTTTTCGCTTGCAGCAGTTGGGAACCAGGCAGATTTTTATGCGTTTCCCGGTTTACGAAACTGTGCAACGCAGGAATTTTTTCACGGGGAAGATGGTATCCAGACAGATTAAAACCTTGATTGCGGTGCGCGAGTACTTTCCGAATACCTTGCGTGCCGCTTATCGGCAGCGTGCGCGCTGGGTGTTGGGTGTGGCGTTCCAGGGGTGGCAGCAATTGGGCTGGAAGGGAAGTTTGTCCAGAAAGTATTTGTTCTTTCGTGACCGAAAATCCGTGATCTCGCCTTTCGTGGGTTTTCTGGCTTATTTGTTGATGTTTAACGTATTGGTGTTGTTTGCGTTGTATTGGGCTGGCTTTGAATTTATGCGTTTCCCCGAACTGGCCTTGCCGGAAAGCTGGGTCTACGACGTCGTAATGATAAATTTTGTGCTGTTTATCAATCGTATTCTGCATCGCATGTATTTCGTCTGGAAACTGCAGGGAGTGATGGCGGCCTTGCGGGTCCTGCCGCATATGGTGATCGGCAACGTAATTAACTTTTTCGCAATTTGCCGCGCTTGGAAGCTGTTTATCAGCCATCTGGTTACGGGTAAAAAAATCGGCTGGGATAAAACGGCGCATACTTTTCTTGAGAGTGAAACTCAGCCTTATCGAAAATTAGGGGAATTGCTGAACCTGTCTGATGATCGTTGTGCCAAAGCGCTGGAGTTGCAGGCGTTGAGCAGGGCAAGGTTTGGCCGGATTTGTCTCGAGCAAGGCTGGGTCAGCCATGAACAGCTGGCGGATGCCCTGGCCGAGCAGGCGCATTACTTGCGCGCAGAATTATCTATGAATGCGGTGCGCGAATATGCGCATTACTTGCCTATCCATGCGGTGCGCGAATATCGGGCCATACCCTTTGCGCTGGGGCAAACCGGTGCATTGCATCTGGCAGTGACTCAGCTGTGCACTGATGAAGCCCTGCAAGCGTTAGCGCGCCTGGCTAAGCTGGAGATATTGTGCTTCGTCGTGCCAGACCATCAATTCGAGCAGGCGATGGAGCTGAGTCATGCGGTGAATCCTGTCGCACATAACTTACATTTGAGCCCTTTATGAGACAC
>JACPVZ010000143.1 GCA_016197305.1 Nitrosomonadales bacterium
AGCGATGACAGAACGCGGCGCGAAGGGACGTAACGGGTTTGGCAGGGATGGGCGGCACACACCGCCCAACTCGCAAAAAGCGGAGTTTGCAAATGGCTTGTCATTTCATGACCTCGCATTATTTATAGTTCTTGAGCAACAAAGTCATGTCGAGCGCAGTAGCTTTAAATGTTGATGCTGCGGCCGCCATCGACCGAGATGATCTGGCCGGTGATATAGGGTGCCTGCTGGATCAGGAAGGCAACGGTCTTGGCGATGTCGTCCGGTTCGCCCTCGCGCTTGAGCAGCGTATGCGCGACGATCTTGCGGCGGAGCTCTTCGTCCTGCCATTCCGCCTCCTCGGGCCAGACGATCACGCCCGGCGCGACGGCGTTGACGCGCACCTGCGGCGCCATCTCCTGCGCCAACGCCTTGGTCAGTGCGGTCAGGCCGGCCTTGGCGACGCTGTACAGCAGGTGGCCGTGCATGGGCCGCTCGGCGTGGATGTCGGCGATGTTCACGATGCAGCCGTGACGCCTGCGCAATTCGGCGGCGGCGGCCTGCGCCAGGAACAGCGGAGCTTTCAGGTTGGTGCCGAGCAGGTCGTGCCAGTGCTGTTCCGATACCCCGGCCAGCGGCGTCGCATAGAAACTGGACGCGTTGTTGACCAGCGCATCCAGCCTGCCGAATTTTTCAATTGTCGCGGCGATCAGCCGCGGTAGCGCCTCAAGGGTCAGCAGGTCGGCGGGGATCGCGATCGCGCTGTCCGGCCGCGTTGCATTCAGCTCGTCCTGCAAGGATCGCGCCTCGGCCGTGGAGCTGCGGTAATGGATCGCAAGTTGTGCGCCGGACGCGTGCAGACGGCGGCAAATCGCCGCACCGACGCGTTTCGCCCCCCCTGTCACCAGCACCACTTTGCCTTGCATCCCATGTTCCATTAGACTCGCGCTCCACTACGCTTCGCAACCCTGCGAATTATACCCGACCATGACTGTTCCCCTGCCCCAACCCTCGCCAGAAGCCGCACTGCATAGCGCAAGGCTGGTCGAACTCATCCGGCAAGATATCGCCGCCCGGGGCGGCTGGATGTCTTTTGCGCGCTATATGGAGCTGGCGTTGTACGCCCC
>JACPVZ010000144.1 GCA_016197305.1 Nitrosomonadales bacterium
GGAGGGGACCGTTGCGGACGTGTCCGCTGGCAAGGCCGATGCGGGGGCGATGAGCGGCGAGTCATGGCAGAAGCTGATCGAGCAGGGCAAGGCCGATCAGAAAGTAGTGCGCGTGTTTTACACCACACCGGGTTATCACGATCACAGCTGGACGGTGCGCGCGGATATGGATGTGAATCTGCGCCAGAAATTGATCGACGCTTTCCTCGGGCTGGACAGAAACATCGGGCACGACAAAGAGGTGCTGGAATTGCAGCGTGCCAGCAGATTCGTCACGACCCGAACCGAAAATTATGACGTCATCGAAGCGGCAGCCCGCAACGCAGGGTTGTTGAAGTAGGGTTTCCGGACAGCTCGCTGGCAGTGGGATGAGCGTTACTTCAGCCTGAACGCACCGTTACAATACCTGCATGCATGCTTACACACTGAAAATGGTTCAGGATATCGCGGACATCCCCGCCGCGGAATGGGATGCGCTGACGGCGGGCGATCCGTTTGTTTCCCATGCCTATCTGTATGCATTGCAGGAGAGCGGCTGCGCCACCGCACAGTTTGGCTGGCAGGCGAAATTCGTCACGCTGTGGCAGGAGCAGCGCCTGCTGGGCGCGATGCCGCTGTATCTGAAGGCGAATTCGTATGGCGAGCATGTGTTCGATTTTGCCTGGGCAGACGCCTATCAGCGCAGCGGGCTGCGCTATTACCCCAAGCTGGTATGCACGGTGCCGTTTACGCCGGTGAGCGGGGTGCGGCTGCTGGCGGCGACGCCGGAGATACGCGCGATGCTGCTGGGGCATGCGCTGGAGTGTGCGAAAGAGATGGGCGTTTCTTCGCTGCATTGCCTGTTCCTGAATGAGACGGATGCACAATTGGCGAGAGATCGGGGGATGATGCTGCGCCAGGATGTGCAGTTTCACTGGCGCAACGACGGCTATGAAAGTTTTGACGATTTTCTCGCCGCGCTGAGCCGCGACAAGCGCAAGCGCATCAGGCAGGACAGGCGCAGGGTGCAGGAGGCGGGGGTTACGTTACGGTGTGTCACCGGCGATGTTGCGACCGCAGAGCAGTGGGGGTTCTTTGCATCGTGTTATGCGCATACGCGGCAGGCACGCCATTCGCCGCCGGCACTGAACGAGGATTTTTTCCGGCGCATCGGCGCTGTGTTGCCGCAGCACACCCTGCTGGTGATCGCCTCGCGCGAGGGACGGATGATCGCGAGCGCGCTAAATATCGTGACCGACGAGGCGCTGTACGGACGCTCATGGGGGGCATTCGAATTTCATTCCGGGCTGCATTTCGAGGCCTGCTATTATCAGGCGATCGAGTTCTGCATCGAGCGCGGAATCAAGGTGTTCGAGGGGGGCGCAGGGGGAGAGCATAAATTGGCGCGCGGTTTTTTGCCGGTGACCACGCGCTCGGCGCACTGGCTGGCGCATCCGGAATTCGCGCGTGCCGTGGAAGATTATCTGGAGCGTGAGCGCGAGGCGATATCGGACTATGTGGGAGAGCTGAACGCGCACAGTCCGTTCAGGGATGCGTGATGTGCAGTACCGCCCATGAACCGGTCGGGTGAGCGGGATCAGAACAGCTCGATATCGCCACCCACCGGTTTGCCCTCGATGTCGTGGAGATATTTGTTTTCCTGTTCGACGATGATGTTGTTGTGCAGCGAGCGCAGGCGTTTGACGCGTACTTTTCCCGTGGCGGGGAAATACACCACCATGCGCGGATAGATATCGCCGACGTCTTCGGCGGTGACCTGCAGCCGTTCGATCCTGATGTAGTCGCGGGCAAATTCGATGTTGCGCTTTCCGACGTCGGTCATGTTGGCGATGATCTGCCCGCCGCCGAACAATTTGACCTCCAGGTTCTCGCGCCGCCCGCCGTTCTTCAGGATGTCGTTGATCATGTGCTCCATCGCATAGTTGCCATAGCGTGTGGCAAGGCTCAGTCCGGCGGCCTTGGCGCCCTGATCGTCGGCGGAAACCGGCAGCATGAAATGGTTCATTCCGCCCACGCCGGTGGCGCGGTCGCGTATGCAGGCCGAGATGCATGAGCCCAGCGTGGTGTAGATGCATTCGTCGTTCTTGGTGACGTAATACTCTCCCGGATTCAGTCTTGCGGAATACGCGTCATATGCGATGTTCCAGCCGCGCTTGATCTGCTCGAAGCCGGGCAGGGCCAGTGGGAGGCGGGTGGTCGGCGCGGCGGCCATTACGACGCTCTCCCGAGAAACAGTTTTTCGGCTTCGGCGATGGATGTTTGCACCTCGGCGATGATTTCCCGACGCGCTGCGTCCGGGTCCAGCCCGGTGAGCGACCATGCGTTTGGCTCGACAGGCGGGGCATCATCCGGTTCCTGGGTGTTTAATTCGGCCATCAGCGCCAGGCTGTTCGCGATATGCACCAGCGCGACTTCGCGTGGATAGCGCAGCGTGGGAGGCATCTCGTGATGGTGTTCTATGCATTCCACCAGCATCTCCGGCAGCTGCCACTGGCGAGCCAGTTCGCCTCCGACCTGGGCGTGATCGAACCCCATGATCTGTCGTTCGGCTTGATATACGGGCAATTCATCCCCGCTGTCCAGCACCAGCAGTAATGCATACCTGGCCTGCAGCGGCATGCGATTGAACAGCACCAGCTCGCCGATGTCGTGGAGCAAACCGGCGGTGAACAGCGCATCCGGGTCGCACCGGCCCGCCTGTTTTGCCAGGCTGCGTGCGATCAGTGCGCAATACAGGCTGTGCTTCCAGAAATTTTCCATCGACACCAGCGTGTTGGGCAGGCCTTTGAAAGATTCGGCCACGTTGGTGGCGAGGGCCAGGCTGCGCACCTGGCCGGTGCCGATCATGGAGATTGCCTTGGCGACGGTGTCTATCGCCGACGGGAACCCATAGAAAGAACTGTTGGCGATGCGCAGCAGGCGCAACGTAAATGCCGGATCCTGCGCCACTGTCCGCGCGATGTCGGCGGTACTGCTGTCCGGGTCTTCGAGCAGGCGGGTGATGCGCACGAACACATCCGGGAGCGTAACCAGGTTGCCAACATCCTGCACCAGTTCGGTGATGTTTGTCCGCATCGTCTTCTGCCTTTTCAGTCCGTTTCCATATGCTAGGTCAATCGAGCATCGAATCAGCAGAGTGATAATCCAGGCCGAAAGTCTCGGCGACTTTTTTGTGGGTGACTTTGCCCGCGATGATGTTGAGTCCCTTGCGCAATGCGGCGGAGTATTTGATCGCCTGCTGGCAACCCTTGTTGGCCAATTGCTGCACATAGGGCAGCGTGGCATTGGTCAGCGCCAGTGTGGAGGTCAGCGGCACGCCGCCGGGCATGTTGGCCACGCCGTAGTGGACGATGCCTTCGACGATGAAGGTCGGGTTGTCGTGGGTGGTCGGGTGCATCGTCTCGACGCAGCCGCCCTGATCGATCGCGACATCGACGATCACCGCGCCGGGGCGCATGCTCTTCAAGTCTTCGCGCAGGATCAATTTTGGAGCCGCTGCGCCGGGGATGAGCACCGCACCGATCACGAGGTCGGCATTGGCGATATGCCGGAGCACATTGTGGCGGCTGGAATGGATCAGCTGCACGTTGGCGGGCAGCACGTCGCCGAGCTGGCGCAGGCGCTGCACGGAAATATCGAGCAGGATGACCTGTGCTCCGATGCCTGCGGCGATCTTCGCGGCATTTTCGCCGACGATCCCGCCGCCGAGGATGACCACCTTGCCGGGTGCGACACCCGGTACGCCGGCGAGCAATACGCCGCGTCCGCCGTGCAGTTTTTCCAGATACTTGGCTCCTTCCTGGACCGCCATCCGGCCGGCGACTTCCGACATCGGGGTCAACAGCGGCAGTTCGCGCGTGGGCAGTTCGACGGTCTCGTAGGCGATACAGGTCGCACCCGAGTCCAGATGGGCGCGGGTCAGTTTTTCGCTGGCGGCAAAATGAAAGTAGGTGAAGATGCACTGGCCGGAACGGATCCGCGGCCATTCCGGTTCGATCGGTTCCTTTACCTTGACGATCAGCTCGGCTGCGGCCCATACCGTATCGGCATCCGGTGCGATGTCCGCGCCCGCCGCCCGGTATTCCGCGTCGCTGAAACCGCTGCCCAGGCCCGCACCGGTTTCGATGAGGACGCGGTGGCCTTCTGCGACAAGTGCCGCTGCCCCGGATGGCACCAGTGCGACGCGGTTTTCGTTGGCCTTGATCTCTTTGGGTATGCCGATGTTCATCTGCTCGATTTTTCCTTATTCGTGTGATATCGGGTTCATTGTTCCGCAAGCGAGGTGCGCATGCTGGGGCGATCTGCGATGCGGGTGAACCATGCGGCGAGGTTGGGGTGTTGCGCGCGCCAGTTGCGCTCTGCCTGGCGCAGGTCCAGATAGACCAGCATGCTGGCCATCGCCAGATCGGCCAGTGTGAGCGCGTTGCCTTCGCAGCATTCGCGCTCCCCCAGTTGTTGGGATGCATGGGCAAGCGCGCGGCCAATCGCCTGATTGTGCCGGGCGATGGTGTCGGCATCCTGCTTGTCCGGTGCGCGCAGGGTTTCGCCGCGCACGACCACGGCCGAATCCATGATCCCGTCCGCCAGTGCTTCCCAGCGTTTGACGCGCATCCGTGCCAGCATGTCGTTGCGCGGGATCAGGATGGGTGTGTCGTTCAAGGTGTCGACATACTCGGCGATCACCGGCGAATCGAATACGCAGGTTTCGTCGTCCAGGATCAGTGCGGGAATGCGCCCCAGCGGATTGGCGCGCGCGACCCGGCTGCCAGGCTCGCGCGGCGCATCGACCAGATAGCTGTGCGGGATGTTCTTTTCCAGCAGCACCAGGCGCACTTTACGTACATAGGGGCTGGTGTTGGTGCCTAGCAAGATCATGGCTCACTCCTGTGCCTGTGATTTTTCCGGGAATTGATCCGTTGGTTTATTTGCGCATGATGGCTGGTGAGCCTGTTGTTCGGTTTTTTGCTGGCGTTTCTTGCGCCGCAGGTCCAGCCACCAGGCGATCAGCGGCAGCATGAAGATGCCGCCGGGCAGCAGGATGGGGAGCAGGTAGGGGCTCAATCCGGACAGGGTGCGCAGGTCATGCAGCAATCTGGCGCGTTCTTCGGGGGTCCATTTTTCACCGTTGCGATGTTTCATCAGCAGCGGGATCAGGTCGCGCGCCTGGAACAGTTCGTTGCGGATGTACAGGCGATGGGTTTCCTCCATCGAGCGCACGCTCGCCCAGCCGCGCTGGAACGGGGTGATGAATTTTCTGCCGGGAGGTTGTGCCATGCGTGGGTAAATTTGCACGTTCTATTGAATCATGCATGCATCCTAACAGAAAGCCGCGATTTTCCAATAATCGAACACGGGCAGCCGAGCGAGGGGGTTATTTGATGCGGTACAGCCGGTTAGCCAGCGTCTGCCCCTTGAGCCCGTCGAAGCGTTGGTCCATCGCGGCATCCAGTTTGGCCAGGCGCGCGTCGGGGTGGGGATGGGTCTTGAACAGCAGCGCCACGCTGTCGTCGTTGCCGCCATGGCCGATTTCCTGCAGTACCTGGGGCAGGCCGTAAGCCTCGTAGCCGGCACGTGCCGCCAGCACCACGGCGATGCGGTCGGCTTCGAATTCGGCATTCTTGTCGAGCGAGCGCGACATGATCTCCGCGCCGCTGCCGATCAGGTTTTGCACCTTGTCGTTGCCACCCGCCTGCCTGGCCAGCAGCTTGCCGCCCAGGTCGATCAACTGGCTTTGCTGCAGGATTTTCAGATGGTGTTTGCGGATCACGTGGCCGACCTCATGGGCCAGCACGCCGGCCAGCTCGGATTCGTCGTTGAACAGGCGGTACAGGCCGCGCGTGACAAAGATGTAGCCGCCGGGCGCGGCGAAGGCGTTGATGTCATCCGATGCGAGCACGCCGAAATGCCAGGCGAGATCGGGCCGTTCGCTCTGGCTGGCGACCCAGCGTCCGACATTGTTGACGTATTTTTGCAGCTGCTTGTCCTTGACCAGCGGCACTGCGCCAAGCAGATTGCCGGCGATCTGCCGCCCGATCGCGATTTCTTCGGTTTCGGAATATCCGCCCAGCAGCGACGATTTCTCCGATTGCTGCAAGGCTTTCGCGGCATTGCGCAATTCCTGGCCGAAGTCCAGCGCATGAGCGCTGCCCAGGCACAGCATCAGGCCTGCGGTGAACCATATTTTGCAGGTGTTCATTGCGCACCTCCGGGTTCGGGCAGGTAGTCCAGCTTGCGCGCCTGCAGCTTGCCCTTGCCGGCGAATTTTTCTGCATCGGTACGGCCGGTCAGGTAGGACTCGGCGGTTTTCAATTCTTTCTCGTTGAATTTGGCCAGCTTGAGTTCTTCCTCGTTGAGGCCGCGTATCCCGGTGGTGGCGACCACATGCCCGGTACCGGCACGCCCCGACGCGAGCCCGGCCAGGCCGGCCATATCGGAACCGGGCTTGCGTGCCTCGCCGCGGCGGATGCTGAGCATGCGCACCCAGCCGCTCCCCTTGGCCGTTTTGACCTGCAGCCAGCCGCCGTCCTTGTTGAGTATCTCGACCTGGTCTCCGGCTGCCAGCTTGGCGACGGTCCTGGCATCGCGGAACGGTTCCACCTTCAGTTCATCGGCCTTGAGTGCGGCACCACTCTCGCCGGCATGGGCGTATGAACTGAACAGCAGCGCAGCGAATAACAGTGTCATTTTCATCGGCCCGTCTCCTTGTTGTCCTGCCAGCGCAACAGCGTTTCGGCGAACAATGCGCGCCAGCTGTCGCGTGCCGCTTCGCCACCGGCAATGACGCCCTGCTGAGCGAAGCTGCTGACGTCATTATCCCTAGCGGCGCAGTGTTTGCGCAACAGTGGCAGAATCGCTTGCTGTGCCGCTTCGATGTCCTGCTGGATGTGCTGCTGCGCATCGAGGTCCTCGGCGCGGCATACCCAGGAGATCGCCAGCGTGTTTTCGAACAGGTCCCAGAGTCCCTTCTGGTTGCCCTTGAGGATTTCCACGCTCTTGCGTTGGTTGCCGGTCTTGGCGATGCCCAAGCGGATTTTTTCGCGCACGGTGTCGTTCAGCAGCGCGGCCTGGCCCTCCAGGCGGATCAGCAGCAGCACGCCATGCAGTGCGCCGTGCTGCAGTTGTGCCGCGCGTACCGCGCTTTGCTCCAGTGTCTTGCTGGTGGCGAAGTCGTACAGCCGTGCGATCGTGAAATAGGCCAGGCCCAGCGTGACCGGTCCGGTCAGATTGATGTAGGTGGTGGTGAGGTTGATGCTGGCATAGGAGATGCCGATCAGGATGAATTGCGACGCGCCGAACAACCGGTCTATCTTGTCGCGTCCCGCGTCGCGATAGAAGCCCAGCGCGGTGGCCCAGATCACCGCCAGCGTCAACAGCAGGTAGGTGATGCGCGCATCGGGGAAGCGCAGGTAATCGCCATGTTTGAAGTTGTCGATGGCGGTCGCGAGGATCTCCACGCCGGGATGCATGCGGCTCAGCGGCGTGGCCTTGATGTCGAACAGGCTGGGTGCGGTGGAGCCGATGATCACGATCTTGCCGCTGAATTCGTCGGGCGCGCGCTGTTTGTTCTTGCTGGTCAGGTCATTGAACACATCGCTGAAACTGACCGAGCGATAAGAGAACGGCGGGCCGCGCCAGTTGAGTAGCACACGCTGCGGCTCGGGTTGCGGGAGCTGCAGTTGCTGGGCGATGCGCAGCGGCAGCGAAGGGATCTTCCAGCCGTAGTCGTCGAGGTGCACCGGGTACTGGCGGGTGATGCCATCGGCATCCGGGTAGATATTGTGCAGTCCGAGCCGCCCGCCCTGCAGCACCGCGGGGAATAACGGCAGCACCACCGCCACCGTGGCATCGGTCTGCGCATCCGGGTGCAGCGCCGAAACGCCGGGGATCATGGACGGTTTGACCTGGCTCAGCGTGTCGTCGGCCGGGTCGAGGCGCAGCAGCGGGAAGACGGTGTTGTCGGTCGCGGCGATCGCCGCGTCGAAATAATTGTCGCTGTCGGCGTTGTATACGTCCGGATCGCTGAACAGGATGTCGAACACCACGGCTTTTGGGTGTTGCTTCTCGATCTGTTCGACGAACTCGCCCAATACCTGGCGTGGCCATGGCCAGCGGCCGTATTCCTTGGCCATCGCGGCGAGACTGGCCTCGTTGATGTCGACGATGACGATGTCCGGGTCGGGCTTGGGCACGACCAGGCGGTAACGCACCATCATGTCGAATGCACCCTGTTTCATGTTGGCGGTGACATGCAGGAATGCGGTGTCGGCCACGGCGAGCAGCGTGAACAGGCCGGCCAGGTAGAGATAGAAGCCGGTCTTCCACTTTTTTGCCAGCAGCGTGAACAGGCTGCTCTTGGCGCGCCGGATCTGGTAGGAAAGGAACGCGATAGGGTTCATGGCAGTGCGGGTCTGTTGCGGTGACGAGCATTATGCACAGGATGACCACACTGTGTCGCTAATCTATTCGGGTACGCCCCTGAAGCGGAATCGGGTCAAACCCGGTGGATGGACCGGCAGGCCGGTAAAGGGGGTTAAATGCTGAACTGGTCCGGTTCGTAAAGTCGGACGCAGTTGCGCCCGGCATCCTTGGACCAGTACATTGCCGTATCGGCATGCTTGCTGAGGGTGATCTCGTTGTTGCCGTGATCTGGATAAACGGCGATGCCGATGCTGGTGGAGAGCTGCAGGCGTAGGCCGTCCAGTTCGAAGGGCAGCGCCAGGGCATGCAGTATCTTGTTGGCGACCAGCATCGCGTCCGCTGCTTCATCGATGTTGGGCAGCAATATGACGAACTCGTCCCCGCCGATCCGCGAAATCGTGTCCGATTCACGCACGCACTCGCGCAGGCGGCCAGCTACGGTTTTCAGCACCTGATCTCCGACGTCGTGCCCATAGGTATCGTTGACCGGTTTGAACTTGTCCAGGTCGAGGAACATCAGTGCCAAGCGCGACTTGTCCCGTTTTGCGGTATTCAGGGCCTGATGCACCCGATCCCGGAACAGCGTCCGGTTGGGCAGGCTGGTGAGCGCATCGAAATGAGCCAGGTCGTAGATTCGTTTTTCGTTCTCCTTGCGTTCCGAGATATCGCGCAGGAAGCTGTAGAAACGTCCGCCATAGAGGTCGCTGTAGTTCGCGCTGACCTCGAAATCCACCAGGTGTCCATCTTTGTGCCGCTGTCGGGTCTGGAAAAAGTCGCTGCCCTCTAGGCGTATTTTTTTAATGTGCTTTTCGGTTTCTTGAGGCGTTTCGTCAGCTTCCACGTCAGAGATGTACATCTGCAGCAGCTCCTCGCGACTATAACCGAGCTGCTTGCAATAGGCATCGTTCACTTCCAGGAAGCGCCCATGAATATCCGTAATCATGAAACCGTCCAGTGAGGTGCGCACCATCAATTTGAATTGTTCTTCCTCGTTTTTGCGCAGTGTCTCTTCGATTTTTTGATGCTGGGCGATGTAATTCACCATCGGCCTGAACAGAAAGAAATACAGCATCGGCGAAATGAGGAGCAGGAGGAGCGTTGCGTCGATCAGTGCGCCGGACCATACAGAGTGATCGGGGAGGAATTGCAGCAGCAGCATGACGCATGCTTCGGCAACAAAGACCGCTACCGCGATGATGAAAAATATCATCTGCGGGGATTTCGGGTTGTAGGTGGGTCTGATTCGATGCGGCATCTATCGTTCGGAAGGTGTGGTTTGTTGCAGATATCCTAGTTTTCAGCTCGGATTATATAACAGGATGCCGTTTGAGAGCATCCTGGTGGTGCAACGATCGATCCTGCTGGTGCTCAACCAGACCTCGGCAATGTTGTCAGTCTGATGCCGGAAATTTGCGGCATAATTTCACCGGATGACTGATCATGTGGGAAGCGGGCTGTTTAACCGTGCTGTCGGGGGATCATGCAACAATTAGCCAATAGTGGGGCAGCCTTGTCGGCACGTCACCGACCATCCGGCTTGAACAGTGTGTTCAATGGTGGGCAGGCTGATTTCGCGGGTTACGTGGCGGAGACGCGCGCGATGCTGGGCAAGGCCTATGCCGACCTGGGCTTGCCCGATGCGGAGCGGCGCATTGAGGGCAATGCGCCGTTCGAGCTCGAGCCGACAGCCGGTTTCGAGAAAGGGCACGGTAAGCCTTATCGGCGCGGGGTGTTGCTGACTCACGGCTTGACCGATACACCCTATTCGATGCGCCATCTGGCCGAATTCTTCGCGCAGAGCGGGTTTCGGGTCATGGCGATCCTGCTGCCCGGGCACGGCACCCAGCCCGGAGACCTGCTGGAGGTGACGTGGCTGGAGTGGGCCAAGGTGGTGGCCTACGGGGTGGACAGGCTGGCGGAACAGGTCGACGAAGTCTATCTGGCCGGATGTTCCACCGGTGCGGCACTGAGTGTTCGACACAGCCTGCATGACCCGCGGGTACGCGGCCTGTTCCTGTTTTCCCCGGCGCTCAGGATCACACCGCTGGCTGCTTTGGCCGGCTGGCATAGGCTATACAGCTGGTTGTGGCCGTCGGGCAAGTGGCTGGCGATATTGCCGGACCTGGATAGCCACAAATACGAGTCGTTTCCGAACAATGCAGCGGCGCAGATCTACGCGCTGACCCGGCAGCTTCGTGCGCAGTTGATCACCCGTCAGCCGGATATACCGGTATTCGCTGCGGCCAGCGCCGATGACATGACGGTGGACAGCGCGGCGACAGTCGGCTTCATGGCTGGTCTGCGCCATCCATCCAGCAAGCTGGTGTTGTATGCCAGCGAACCGGAGCAGGGCAGTACAGCGATCCCCGCAGGACGGGTCGAGCGGGTGAACAGCGTGTTCCCCGAACAGAGAATTTTGAGTTCCGCACATACCGCGATGATGATCCCGGCGGATGACGGGCACTATGGGGCAAACGGGGCGTATTGCAATTGCGTGCATTATTACCCGCGTGAGATGGGCAAGTACCGTGCCTGCCTCTCCCGTCCGGAGCAGACTTGGCAGGGGGAGATCACCAGAAGGAATTTGCGGATGGGGCTGCTGCGGCGTCTTACTTACAATCCCAATTTTGCGGGGCTTAAGATATCTCTGCAGCGGTTCATTGAAAGTCTGCGCTGAAACTGATAACTGAAAGTGCCCATGCCTAGTCAAACGCTGATCTTCGCCCACCGTGGCGCCAACAGGGAGGCTGCGGAGAATAGCCGCAGCGCTTTCGATGCGGCGCTGCAATATAAGATCGATGGCATCGAAACGGATGTGCAGCTGAGCCGCGATCAGGTGCCGGTGTTGTGGCATGACCGCTTTCTCGGCAAGGTCGGGCTGCCACTCAAGCACATCGACGATTTCAATTTTGCGCAATTGCAGCAGATGAATTTCGCGGCGCATTTTTCCGCAACTGCAGTGCCGCAAGGCCTGATGCGTCTGGATGAGTTCATCGCCGCTTATCGCCGGCGTTGCCGTTTGCTGATCGAAATAAAAAACCGCGATTGGGAAGAAAAGGCACGTCATCAGATCAAGATACGCCAGACGCTGGATATGGTGGGGGAGGTCGATGGTGCGATCTTGGTTTCCTCGTTCAATCTGGACAGCCTGGTCTATGCACATCACTGTGTGCCGGGGTTTCCGCTGGTTTACAACCTGGAAACCGAGCAAACGTTCGCGGACGCGCGACGGGTCGTGACCGAGCATTCTTTTCTGCACGGGCTGTGCCTGCCGATAGAGACGCTGGACCAGGCGATGGCCGCACTGTTGCGCGAGCACGGTAAGTCCATCGCGGTCTACACCTGCAACAGCGACGATGAAATCGGCAAGGCGCTGGGGCTGGGAGTGGATATCTTGATCAGCGATGTGCCGCAAAAGGCGTTGCAGATGAGGAATAGATGAAGCGAGATTTTTCCGCACTTTCAGGCCGCCAGTTCGACCTGCTGGTGTGCGGCGGCGGTATCTATGGTGCATGGGCCGCCTATGACGCGGCCTTGCGCGGTTTGAAGGTTGCGATCGTCGAGCAGGGAGACTGGGCGTGTGCGACTTCGTCTGCATCAAGCAAGCTGATCCACGGCGGCCTGCGCTATCTCGAGACCTATGATTTCAAGCTGGTCAGGAAGGCGCTGAAGGAGCGGCAGCTGTTGTTGAAACTGGCGCCGCACCGTGTCTGGCAGCTGCGTTTTGGTGTGCCGGTGTATGCGGACAGCCGCGTCGGCATGCTGCGGCTGAAGGCCGGGTTGACCTTGTACGACCTGCTTGCCGGCGGGGCGGCGCCCGGCATGGGGCATCGTCACTTTGGGCGTGCGGCATTCGCCGAGCATTTTCCGTTGCTGGACAGCGCGGGGTTGAAGGGCGGCTTCAGCTATGCCGATGCGCAGACCGACGATGCGCGGCTGGTGCTGGAGCTGATCGCCGGTGCGCAGGATACCGGTGCAGTGTGTGTGAATTATTGCCAATTGAGCGGAGTGGTCGAGGCGCAGGGGCGTGTATGCGGTGCGCGGGTCGTGGACGGGATAAGCGGTGCTGCGGTGGAAGTACGCGCCACACAGATCGTCAATACGACAGGGCAATGGATTACGGTTACTGAACAGGGGGAAAACTGGTGTCGCTTGGCCAAGGGCATCCATCTGGTGTTGCCGGGATCGCCGGGCCAGGAGGCTTTGCTGCTGACCGCAAAGTCCGATGGACGGGTGTTCTTCATCATCCCCTGGTATGGCATGACGCTGCTCGGCACGACTGACACCGATTATCGCGGCGCCCTCGATCATGTGGTGGTCGAACAGCAGGAGGTGGCTTACCTGCTGGACGCGGCCAATCATTATCTCAAGACCTCATGGACGGCCCAGGATGTGGTCGGCAGCTATGCCGGGGTGCGCGTGTTGCAGCGCAGCGACCATGCCTCTCCTTCGGCGGTCAGCCGCGATTGGGAATTGAAAACTGCGCCTGACGGAGTGCATTACTCGATAGGCGGGAAGATCACCTCGGCGCGCGAAGATGCCAGCGGCATCGTCGATACGGTGTGCGCGCAGCTGGGGGAAAATGCTGCCTGTGCCACTCGGGAGCGCCGTCTCCCCTGGGCACCCGGAAAGGATCACGCGGCATGGGCCGAGGATGTCGGCGTGCGGGCCGCACAGCTCGGTGTCGACGCGGAATCTGCCCAGTGGTTGATGCGCCGCCACGGCAGCAAAGCCGTGGATATTTTGCGCGGTATTGAACGTGATCCGAACCTGGCGCAACGTATTGTGCCTGCGCTGCCGTTGATTCATGCCGACCTGTTGCACTGCGCGCATGCCGAGATGGTGGTGCATCTGGATGACCTGCTGCGCCGCCGCATGCCGTTGTTGATCCTGGCGAAGCTCGACGAACCGGTGCTGCGGCGCATCGCGCTGAGCGTGTCGGACATGCTGGGCTGGGACGAGAGCCGCGTGGCCGTGGAAATGGCCCGTTGCAGGACAGCATGAGCAACAGCGCTTTTGCCGCGATTGCGCTGGACCTGGGCACGACCTCGATCAAGGCTGGCTTGCTCGATCACGATGGTGCGTTGAGCCATGTCGTGTCGCAGCCGTCCCCGGAGATGAATGTCGGCGAGGGGCGCTATGAGAGCGATGCGCTGGCCTATGTGTCGCTGGCCGAGCGTGTGCTGAAGGAATGCCTGTCCCAGGCGGGCGATGAGGGGCGGGCGGTAACCAATCTCGGTCTGTGCAGCCAGCGCTCTTCTTTCCTGATCTGGGATGCGGCCACCGGTGTTCCGGTCACCCCGCTGATCTCGTGGCAGGATGATCGCGGCGCATCCAGCTGCAGCGCCTTGCAGCAACGGCAGGAACTGATCCGCGAGCTGAGCGGTTTGCCATTGGTGCCGTATTATTTTGCGCCCAAGCTGCGCCATGTGTTGCAGGCGCATCCGGCATGGCGTGCAGGGCTGGAGAGCGGGGAGATGCTGGTCGGCACGCTGGACACGTTCCTGATCTGGCGTTGGAGCAGCGGCCGCTATTTCGTCACCGATGCCTCGATGGCGGCGCGTACCCTGCTGATGGATTTCTCGCGGCGGCAGTGGTCCCCCGCGCTTTGTGAGCTATTCGACATCCCGATGCGGATATTGCCGGATATCCGTGCTTCCGCGGGGATGCGGCTGAAGCTGGACAACGGGCTGACGCTGCAAGCCAGTATCGGCGACCAGTCGGGCGCACTGCTGGCCGGCATTGCTGCCGAGGGTGCCGAGGCCTTGGTCAACCTAGGCACCGGGGGATTTGTAGTGCGTTACTTGGCCGAGGGCGCACGCGTTCCGCAAGGCTATCTGCGGACTCTGGTCTATCTGGATGATTTGGGTCAGGCACATATCGCCTGCGAAGGCACGCTCAACTCGATCGCAGCCGCGCTGGCTCCCTATCCGGTGAGGGAATGCCAGCTTGGCGATCTGGCTCGGGACGATATCTTTGGTCTGGCCGAGCCGAGCGGGTTGGGCGCGCCATATTTTCGCAGCGATCTCAAGGTTAGATTTTCTGGGCCGGTCGCACATTTGCCGCCATCCCGTATCGCGGCGCTGTTGCTCGAAGCCGTGATATTCCGGGTGGCCTTGGTTCTGCTGGATTTTCACCGGGCCGAGCCGTTGCAACGCGTCTATTTATCCGGCGGATTGTCGGAGTTGGTCTGCTTGCAGCAGGGTATCGCGCAATGCGTGCCGTTTGATGTGTATCGCCTGGTGCAGGTCGAGACCAGTCTGCAGGGGACAGCGTTGCTGTCTGCCGGGATGCAGCCCGGCACTCGGCGAGCCACAGAAAAAATAAAAGCGGTAGCGGAGAACCAGGCGCTGGGAAAAAAATTCACATGCTGGCAAACCTGGTTTGCCGACCTGCTGGCGTCCTGAAGTGACGCGGGTGGAAATGAGTCGAACGGCGGTCTTGCGATGGATTATTGCAGGCGATTTACCCAGTCCCGGTTTGCGTAGGCCGCTTTGAGCGCGTTTTTAAGTCTTGTGTCGCTGACCGAAATGGACAGGTTTTGCGTGCGCTGTTGCAGCCAGGTGTCGAACGGCGGTTTGGGGATGTCTATCACGGCAATGTTGTATGTTGTGCCGGTGCGGCTCAGCAGCTGTATCAATCGCAGGCCGCGCTCGTCCTCGATGATCTCGGGGATGATCTGGCCGGAGCTGAGCTGATTCAGCGCGCTGAATATCGGGTTTTGCGGCAGATTGCGATTCTCGGGCAGTTTGCCCAGGAGTCCTTCCGGCAGGTTGATTTCCTTTTCGGTCAGTTGTTTCCGGGCGACGGTCAGCCCGGTCTGTTGTGCGGCTTCGCTGAAGGTCTTGCCGTCTTTGACCAGTTGCATGACCCGCTCAAGTTTGGCCCGCTCTGGTTGGTTGAGGTTGGAGCCGGACAGGTAAAACAGACGCATCTTGGGGTAGATCATCCTTGGCACGAGATAGAGCTTGGCATAGTCGGCGTGGCTGACATGGAACGGTTGTTTGTTGGCCGGGAGCGATTCCTGCAGCACGGCTGGGTTGGCGGGGGTGAACTGGTCGATGATGGGGAAGTGCGTGGGAACTTCGGCAGCGGGAATTTCTACGCCCACCGAGCGTGCTACTTCTGCAAAGATGGCATCGCTCATCACGATCAGCAAGGCCTCGGCTTCGCTGATGTTCGAGCGATATGCCTGTTCGATCTGCACCATGTGGATCAGGTCCTCGCGGGTGATCTCGCGCTGTCCGACCCTGGCGATCACGGTTTTCCCATAGGCGTCAGACGCTGCCGATTTGGCCGATGGAGCTTTTACCGGGGACGGTTTCGCCGGCGGCGTTTTTGCCAGCGCGGATACGCCGGAAAGCGCCAGGATCAGCGTCAGTAGAGCGGTACGAAATGTGCGCTTGCCCATGTGTGTTGATTTCCTTAACCTTGATCGAGTCCGAAGTATCCTACAGCCAATATTCATGGTCAACGCTGGAATGGTCGTAGCCATCGCGACCGGTATGGTTCGGGTCGGGATGGGTCAGTAGTCGGTGTAACCCTGTTCGCCCGGCGTGTAGAAGGTGTTGAAATCGGGTGCGGTCAAGGTGCTTCCAAGTTGCAGTTTTTGCACCAGATCCGGATTGGAGATGAACGGGCGCCCGAACGCGACCAGGTCACCGCGGCCTGCGGTCAGGTCGGCATTGGCGCGCGTCAGGTCGTATCCGCCGGAGAGGATGTACCTGCCCTTGAATGCCGTGCGTATACTGGCTTTCAATGCCGGGCTGACTTCCGGTGCTCCCATCGAGCTGTGATCGACCACGTGGATATATACCAGGCCGATGCCGTTGAGTTCGGCGACCAGACGCTCGTAAAGCGCATCCATCTCCGCATCCGGCGCCATGCCGTTGAACACGCCGTAGGGCGAGATGCGCATGCCGATGCGTTCTGCGCCGATCGCCGCGGTGGCCGCCCTGGCGACTTCCACGGCGAAGCGGATGCGGTTCTCGATGCTTCCGCCCCAGCGGTCGGCGCGCTGATTGGATGCGGTATTGAGAAACTGGTCGATCAGGTAGCCGTTCGCGGCATGCAGTTCTATGCCATCGAATCCGGCTTCGACGGCGCGCTTCGCAGCCGTGGCGTATTCCGCGACAGCCTCTGCGATATCTGCTTCGTTCATCGCTGTGGGGATTGGCTGTGTCTGCTGTCCGTTGCTGTCCGTCCACATCTCTCCGGGTGCGGCGATCGCGGAAGGCGCCAGTATTCGGCTGCCGGCGGGCATGTTGGCAGGATGGCTGACGCGTCCGGTATGCATCAATTGCATGAATATCTTGCCGCCTGCCTGGTGCACGCTGTCGGTCACGCGTTTCCACCCCTGCACCTGTGCATCCGAATAAACGCCGGGGATACGCGCATAGCCCAGGCCGTTTGGCGATGGCGATGTGCCTTCGGTGATGATCAGGCCGGCGCTGGCGCGCAAGCGGTAATATTTTTCCATCAATTCGTTAGGGATGTTGCCGATGGCGCGAGACCGGGTCATCGGTGCCATTACGATGCGGTTTTTCAGTTGCAGCTTGCCCAGTGAAACGGCGGTAAACAGATTGGTGCCCATATGTGCTCTCCTAGAAATAATGCCTGTTTAATGAATTATGCCCATGCAGTCAGCGTTGCGCTGGCGGTGTTTCCCGATCCAGACTCAGGCGACCTGCGCCGAATACCGTGAATGCTAACAGACCACCGGCCATCGAGAGATTTTTCATGAACATGATCTGTTGCATCTGCTCCGCTCCGGAATGGAACAGCATGCCGGAAACAATGCAGAATACGGCTAATGCGAAAGCGACCAGGCGAGTCTGGAATCCAAGCAGTAGCGAGACTCCGCCGCCGATCTCCAGCAGGATCACGAGCGGAAGAAGTTCGCCGGGAAGGCCGGCAGATGCCATGTAAGCTTGTGTGCC
>JACPVZ010000156.1 GCA_016197305.1 Nitrosomonadales bacterium
ACCAATGCCGGTGTCGGCGTGGCACGCAACATCAACTGGCTCGCCAAGGGCTACTAACGTAAGGATCACCTATGTCTCAAAACTCACTCGTCGTGGCCGATGGCACCGGCGCGCAGGTGCTCGCTGCAATGAACAATGCGCTGGATACACTGCGCACGCAGTTTTCTGGTCCGACTCCACCCGGCACACCCCTGCCGTATCAGGTCTGGGCAGATACGACCACAGGGGTACTCAAGGTTCGCGATGCGGCCAATACCGTCTGGATTCCGGTCCAGCCATTGAGTGGTCTCGGTTACAACGTCACCAAGACACTGGCGGGTGGCACCTACACGCTGACCGAGTTTGAAGCACTGGCCTCCAGCTTCGAGTTCAACGGCGCGCTGACCTCGAACCTGACCATCGTTGTGCCCAACAACATGCCCGTGTTCGCCATGGAGAATCTCACCACCGGCGCATTCACGGTGACCATCAAGACTGCAGCTGGCACAGGACAGGCCATCGGTCAGGGCGAAATCTCGATGCTGTACTGCAACGGGGTGAACTGCGAATTCATCTCGGATACGCAGGGAACGGCTCCGCAGAAGCCACTCCTGTCGCTGTTGCGCACGACAGCACAAACGCTGACCTCCAGCATATGGAACACCATCGTGTTTCCGATTCCTTCGGTGCAGGCGGCCAATGGCGGCATGAAGCAGGACCCGGCGACGGGTGGTGCGGTGATCTCGCAGACCGGCTGGTACCGCATTACCGGACAGATGACCTTCACGGTCAGCCCGGCCTTGCATGTGGCCATTGCCCTTCTGTTCAACCGTGGATTGGCTTGGTACGGCGGTGCCGCCACAACCACCGCTGGCTGGTACAGCTCGCCGGTGGTGGACTATATCGGCTATTTCGCCGCAGGCACGATCATCGATCTGGCCGCCCTGCCATGGGGTGCTACGGCCACGGCCATGAACTGGGGAGCTTCATACGGCCCTGGAGCCTCGCAACTCAAAGTGGAACGAATCGCATAAGGAGCCGACATGCAACATCTCGATCACAACGTCATTCTGCGCATCCATCCGCAGGCAGTGCAGAACGTGGATTTTTACGTGCGCATCGTCGGCGAAAACGCGCAGCCAGAACTGGTATGGCTGACCGACAGCCTGCCGGAACCGACACCCGATGAATTGCAGGCGGCGATCGCCACTGAGTTGGCCGAACGGCAGGCGCGAGCCTACATCGCCCGACGTGCCGCCGAGTATCCACCGATGCAGGACTACATCGACGCGCAGGTCAAGAAAGCATCCAGTGATCCCGCCGTCCGGGAAGCCGGGCTGGCACAGGAAGCCGCCTACATCTCGGCTTGCGCCGCCATCAAAACCAAATATCCGAAGGGAGAAAGCAAATGAATCCGAACACCACGGGTGAACGCGAACACTGGCACGTCGGCAAGGAAATCCCGCTGGCGCTGATCGTGGCGATCGTCACCCAGACCGCTACCGGCATCTGGTGGTTGTCCAGCGTGTCGAGCAAATTGGACAACCTGTCCGGACAAGTGAAGGAGATGCGCGACGAGCGCTATACCCGGAATGACGCGATGCGTGATGCCGCGCTGGTCAACCAAATGATG
>JACPVZ010000004.1 GCA_016197305.1 Nitrosomonadales bacterium
ACCGAGCTGCCGGAGATGATCACCATCGTGCCGGTCAGTGTATTGACCAGCAGTGCGCCGCCTATGCCCAGCAGCAGCCCGATGAAGCAACCGAGCACCGAGATGATGATGGCTTCCAGCAGGAACTGCATCAGGATGTCGCGTTCGCGTGCGCCTATCGCCATGCGGATGCCGATCTCGCGGGTGCGCTCGGTCACCGAGACCAGCATGATATTCATGATGCCGATGCCGCCCACCAGCAGCGAGACCGAGGCGATCGCGCCGAGCAGCAATGACATGACACGGGTGCTTTCCGCGGCGGAATCCGCTGCGGCGGTCAGGTTGCGCAGCGAAAAGTCGTTTTCCATGCCTTCGCGTATCCGGTGGCGCTGGCGCAGCAGGGCGGTCATCGATTTTTCCACCACCGGCATGATCTCCTGGGTGGTGGTCTGCACCATCACCATGCGCACCGTGCCGGGGAACTGGGTGCCGAATACCTGGCGCTGTGCGGTGGTGAGCGGGATCAGTATCGTGTCGTCCTGGTCGCGTCCGTCCATGCCCTGGCCCTTGACTGCGAGCGTGCCGAGAATCACAAACGGGCTCTGTTGGATGCGGAAGGTCTTGCCTACCGGGTCTTCGTTGCCAAACAGGTTTTGTGCCGCAGTCTGGCCTATCAATGCGACGCGAGTCGCCGAGCGCACGTCCGAGTCGGTGAAGGCCGCTCCCGATATGATCTGCCAGGAACGCGCATCCAGATAACCCGGTGTGGTGCCGATGACCGAGGTCTTCCAGTTGTTCGGTCCGTACACGATCTGCGCGCTGCCCGGATGGATGGGGGCGACGGCCTGCACGCCCGGCAGCTCGGCGATGGCCTCTGCATCGTTGACCGTCAGGGAATGAGCTTCGCCGCTGCCGGAACGCACGCCTCCGCTCGTCGTGTGCCCCGACAGCAGCACGAACAGGTTGCTGCCCATCGCCGAGATGGTTTGCTTGATGGCGTATTGCGCGCCTTGCCCGACCGACATCATCAGCACCACTGCACCCACACCGATCACCATGCCCAGCATGGTCAGCAGCGTGCGCATCCGGTTCGCGCCCATCGCGCGCCACGCTTCGCCGAGCATTGCCAGCATCATGTCGTTTGCTCCATGTGCGGTGTGGGTTCATCGCTGACGATCTGGCCGTCGAAGAAGCGCACTTGGCGCTTGGCGTGTTGTGCGATGTCCGCCTCGTGGGTGACCAGCACGATCGTGATGCCGTCGCGGTTGAGCGATTCGAACAGGGCCATGATCTCCGCGCTGGTGTGGCTGTCCAGATTGCCGGTCGGTTCATCCGCCAGCAACAGGCGCGGTCTGTTGATCAGCGCGCGAGCGATTGCCACCCGTTGTTGCTGGCCGCCGGAGATCTGGTTGGGCAGCGAAGCCGCCTTGTCTGCCAGGCCGACCTTGGCCAGCATCTGCTGCGCGCGCTGCTGGCGTTCGAGGCGCTCTACGCCGCTGTAGATCAGCGGCAATGCGACGTTATCCAGCAGCGACATGCGCGGCAACAGATTGAAACCCTGGAATACGAAGCCTATGGTGCGATTGCGCAACAGCGCCAGTTCATCCTTGTCCAGTTCTGCTGCACTGCGTCCATCCAGCACGTAATGGCCGCTGGTCGCGCGATCCAGGCAGCCGAGGATGTTCATGAAGGTGGATTTGCCCGATCCTGACGGCCCCATGATCGCGACGAATTCACCTGCGGCAATGCGCAGATTGACGTTTTTCAATGCGGGAAACAACCCTGCCGAAGTCGCATAGGACTTGTGCAATGCCTCGATATGAATGACGGAATCGCTCATCAGAACATGCGCATGCGCATCGGTTGGCCGCTGGACGGCGAGGGGCCGTTGGCCGGTTGAGTCTCTCCAACCACCACTTGGTCGCCCTCGTTCAGCGTACCGGCGACAATCTCGGTGTTGCGGCTGTCGGTGATGCCCAGCGTCACGTTGACTGCCTGCAGCGCCTCGTTTTTCAGCACGTAAACCCTGCCGGAAAAGGCGTCTCGCTTGGTTTTTCCGTTGCCTTCACGGCTTCCGGGAGTCACCGACGCGCCGGGTTTTGTTTCCCCCTTGGCTTGCGGGCTGTCATCGACCGGCGGTTTGAAGCGCAGTGCGGCATTGGGAACCAGCAGCGCATTCTTGCGTTCGGCCACCGCGATGCTGACATAGGCGGTCATGCCGGGCAGAAGCTGTTGATCGGGATTGTCCACGTCGACCACCACATCATAGGTGACGACATTCTGCTGGGTGACAGGATTCATCCGGATCTGGCGGACTTCGCCCCTGAAATTGCGTCCGGAGAACGCATCCACGGTGAAGCGCACCGCCTGACCGACGCGGATGCTGCCGATGTCGGCTTCTGCAAAGTTGGCATCGATCTGCATTCTGGACAGGTCCTGTGCGATCTTGAACAGCGTCGGAGTCTGCAGGCTGGCGGCGACGGTCTGCCCGACATCCACCGAGCGGTCTATCACGACACCGGATACCGGCGAACGGATCACCGAGTAGGCGAGGTTGGCCCTGTCCCTTTCCACCGTGGCTTCCATCAGTTGCACCTGCGCAGTCGCGGTCTTTCTGGCCTGGATCGCGGTATCCAGTTCCTGGCGCGACACGTATTCTTGGGCAAACAGGCCGCGCATGCGCGCCTCGTTTGCCGTGGCCAGGTCCAGCGAGGCGAGGGCGCTTTGCAGGTTGGCGGCACTCTGCTTTTGCTGTGCGGCGAGCAGCGCATCGTCAAGCTCCAGCAGCACCTGGCCTTTTTCAACCTTGCTGTTGAAGTCCACGTAGAGTCTCTTCACCGTGCCGGAAACCTGGGTGCCCACATTCACCAGCGAGACCGGGTTGATCGTGCCATTGGCAGAGACAGTCTGGATGAGATCGCCCCTCGCTACCGGCTGGACACGGTATTGTTGCGCTGCGGTGACTTTGTTCATCTGCTGGTAGGTGATCCCCCCGGTGGCGGCGATAGTCAGGCCGAGAATGATCCAGGCAAGCGGAGAGTGCAGGAGGTTTTTCATGGTGTGCCGTTCTGAGGTGAGGTGGGCTGACTGACATCAGGCAGGGTCTGCAACAGGCCTTCATCCAGGCTGCCCATGGTCTGGGCCAGTGCCGCACGGCCGATGTTCCAGTTCAACGTGGCCTGGATGCGTTGCTGGCGCGCGCTGGCCAGCGTGCTTTGCGCATTCAGCACGTCCAGCATGTTGCCCGCTCCGGCCTTGTAGCGGGCCAGCGCAACCCGTTCCGATTGCTCCGCGCTGTTCAGCAGGTCGGCGGTGGTGCGCAGCGATTGGGTGGCGGTCACCAGATTCTGATAGGCCGTCCATACGTCCAGTGCGATTTGCAGGTTTAGCTTGTCCAGCTGGGCTGCCTTGGCCTCTACCTGCGCCTCGGCGGCACGTATCCGGTAGGTCGGTGCGAAGCCGGAAAAAATCGGCACGGTCAGGCTGATGCCTGCCGATGAGCCACGTGAACTGGTTCCCGCGCTGTTGAGATGCGTGGTCGACGCTGTCAGCGAAACCGAGGGTTTGCCCGATGCGCGCGCCGCGTCCACGGTTGCCTCGGCCGCCTTCAGCTGCGCGGCGGCGGCATACAGGTCGGGTCGGCGCCGGCGCGCCTCTTCGATCAGCGCGCCGACATCGCGCTCGAATATATTCAGTTCCTGGGCAGAGGAGTTTGGCGCCATCAGCATCGCCTGGGAGTGGGCGGTCTGGGCCTGCAGCTTGTCGGCAGGGGTGGCGCTGCCGGCCTGATAGCGCGCCTCTGCGGCCGAGAGGCTTTCCTGGGTGGCGTGCTCCGATTCATGCGCTGCATCGAGTGCGGCACGGGTCGCCTGGTTCTGGTAATAGGACTGTACTGCGGCGAGGAACACCGTTTGTATCGTGCTGTCCTGGGTGGCGCTGGCCGCCTCCAGCAATTGGCGTGCATTTTCCAGGTTGGCAGCACGGGTGCCGAAGTCATACAGCAGATAGGCAAGGCTCAAGCCGAGGCTGCGCTGGCTGGCGCCGGACAATCCGTCTGTCCAGCTGCGATTGCCGGAAGCATTCAAGGTCGGGCTGGGCAGATAACCCGCCTTGTTCACGCCGACCTGTGCGGCCTGTACCCGTGCGCTGGCCCATACCTCGCGCGTTTGCGGATTCCTGCACAGCGCCAGATTGACCACGTCGAGCAGGTTTAGCGTTCCGCTGGGCATCACCTGTGCGCAGGGATCGCTGTCTTCATCCCCTTGCCGCAGGGCCGGTTTGGCGGGCAGCAGCGCCTCGGTGCCGAACGGATCGTCCCATTTCTCTGCCTGCGCAGCAGCGCTGCACAGGCACAGCGCGGCGCAGAAAAGCGTGCGGGATAAGCCGATTGGTGTGCCGGGAAAATGGTGTCTCATGGCCGCATTTTAGCCTTTATCGTATCGGTTTCAGGCGTCGATTGTAAGACATTCTCCAGGCTGAATCCGTGCCAAGCAAGCAGCCTGCTGTTGCAGTCTTATGGATTATCGGCCCAGCAGCTGGATACTCCAGAATGCCAGGAAGCCACCAAACAGCACCAGTGTCGAGATCGGTTTTTCTTCGATCTCGTGTGCCTCCATCAGCAGCTCCTCGGTAACCAGATAAAGCAGTGCGGCGGCACTGAAGGCCAAGGCTCCTCCAATTACCGCGGGTGATGCGCCCGACAGCAGCACATTGCCGAGCAAGGAAAAGGACAACACGGTGGCACCGAGTGCGCCGGAAATGGCGATGATGCGCCAACCGGCATTGGCTTCGGATGCCAGTGCCAAGCCAAGGAACAATAGCTCCACCGACAAACCCAGTGCCAATATCGTGCCGGTTGCACCGTCCGCGGCGAATCCTGCGCCGATGATGAAACCATCGGTGGCTACGTCGATGAAAGTGGCCAACAGCAAGCCGGTGCCGAGTCCGGCAGCGTTGCCACCTGTACTGCTGGCGCCATGTTCCAGGCGCAGGGTCCACAATTTCAAGCCGTACATGAACAGGCTGCCCAGTGCGAAGGCGCACACCAGCACCAATCCGGGGGCATGCTCACGCTCGATTTCGGGCAGCAGTTCGACAGCCAGTGCAGCCAGGACCACGCCTGCCGCGAAATGCTGGATCAGGCTGCGCGTTTGATGGTCTGGCTTCCAGGCAGAAGCAAGTATGCCGCCGCCAAGCGCGACCAGAGCGGGAATCGTCATGATCAAAATGGCATGTGTATCCATCGTGACAGGTAGTAGATTAAATACGAACAGAATGGACCAGCGCCAACAGGGCGGACAAGGGGGCAGAGGGGGAAGATCCAGGCAGGAATATCTGCCCGGTTGATCCAGCGGTCTGGAGGAGGCCATCCTCCAGACCCGCCAGCATTACTTCTTCGCAAGCCCCATAATGAATTTGACCAGCTCCATGATGTCGTCGTGTTTCTTGACATCGTCCTTCTTGGCGTCGGCCTGCCCCTTGTATTCGATTGCCGGCATCAGCATCGTGCCCCATGCGCCCATCCCGCCGTGGGATATCTTCTGCAGCAACCATTCTTCCGGTGTCTTGCTGCCCAGGATATCGGACACTTTCACGCCATAGGCGGTCGTGCCGTTGCTGCTGTAGGCCTTGGAGATATCCATCCAGGACGGGCCGATCACTTTCTTGTCCATCGCGTGGCAAGCGGCGCAGTGGTACTTGTCGGCCGTCTTCAGCAGGCTGCCCTTGGCTGCTCCGCCTTTGGACAGGCTCATGATGTCCTTGACCATCAGATCCAGATCGGCTTGCCATCTATCGCTGGGGTCGGTGGCCGGCATCAGCACCGTTCCCCAGTTGCCCGCGCCGCCGTGAGATATCTTGTATTTCAGCCACTCTTCCGCGGTCTTGCTGCGCAGAAGTTCTGAAACCGGTGTGCCGATCGCCGTTTTGCCGTTGTTGTTGTAAGCCTTGGAGATGTCCATCCAGGACGGGCCTATCATCTTCACGTCGACTGAGTGGCAGTTCGTGCAATTATATTTCTGCGCCAACGGTGGCATGTCGACTGCCAGCGCGCTGCCCGTGACCATCAATACTGCTGCTGCAACCATGTTTGTAAAAGCAGACTTCATCATCCCCTCCTTTTTATAGTTAAGCTTCACTGTTTCTCCTTTCAGTCGTCTTCATGTTCAGATGATTGCTCGGACGCTCCGTTTTCACCTTGCTCCCCGAGTGCCAGCGGCTGGCCGAGGAAGGGCAGCGTCACGGATTGCGTTTGCGGATCCCAGCCCTTCCAGTACACCGCCGAAAATAACACCATCAATACCAGCATCAGCATTGCCGCGACAGGCCTGGAAGAAGGGATGGCCTGAGTATACTCCCCAGTCTTATATCCCGTCACCATCGCCTGTGGCAGATTCTCGCGATGCAGCGCACTTGCGCCTATCACGCCGAGGATATGTACGACCACGACGCCGAGCGCACCATAGGACAGGACTTCGTGGATGTCCTCGAACTGTTCGCCGATCAAAATCAGTGCCAGCCCGGTGATGCTGATACCCAGCCCCAGCAACAGCAGCAGATAGATCGCCCAGCTGCCGGCGGGGTTGTGGCCGATATGTCTTTCCGCCTTGCCCTGCAGCGTATCGCGCAGATAGGTGATCGCCGTGACCGGGGAGAACAGGAAAGAGGAGAAGCGCGCATAGCGGCTGCCGGCGATGCCCCAGACCATCCGCCAGACGATCAGGAAAAACATCAGTAATCCGGTGAACACATGCATCGCTATCCAGCCATCGAACTCGGCGGTGATGAACGCGACGGTAAACGAAAGTGCGAACAGCCAGTGAAAGAGCCGGGTGGGAATATCCCATACCAATATTTTTTTCATAACGCCCTCCGTTTCGGTTGATGATGGCTGGCAGTCTAGGCAGGAAATCTTAAGCCATCCTTAAATCCGGATTTCACGCTCATCAGATTCAGGGGGGATGTGCCGGGGATGGATAGCACAGCGTTCATGCCATGCCTTTCATCGTCACCGGGATGCGCCTCGCACCGAAGGCGTGGTCGAATTTTTCGAAATGCCCGGCGATCCGGGTGTTGCAGTCAGGGCAGTGTCCGTCCGGCGTGAGACGGTATTGCTCGATCTCGTACCAGTCGCGCACGATCAGCTTGCTGCCGCATGATGGGCAGTTCGTCGTGTCACCTTCGATGTTGTGCACATTGCCGGTATAGACGTAGCGCAGCCCGGCGGACAGGGCGATATCCCGTGCTTTGATCAGCGTGGCAGCGGGGGTGCCGGGGATGTTGATCATTTTATAGTCGGGGTGGAATGCGCTGAAATGCAGCGGTACGTCGACCCCCAGTTCCTCGGCGATCCATGCGCTCATTCTGGTGATCTCATCATCCGCATCGTTGAGGCCGGGGATCAGCAGTGTGGTCAATTCGGTCCATACCTTGGTTTCCCGGCACAGATACTTCAGCGTGTCCAGCACCGGTTGCAGATGCGAGCCGGTCTGCTTGACATAGAATTCATCGGTGAACGCCTTCAGGTCGACGTTGGCTGCATCCATTTTCGCGTAGAAGTCGCGGCGCGGCTGGTCGTGCATATAGCCGGCGGTAACGGCCACGGTCTGGATACCGCGCGCGTGGCAGGCATCGGCCACGTCCATCGCATATTCGATGAAGATCACCGGATCGTTGTAGGTGAAGGCGACACTCTTGCAGCCCAAGCGTTCGGCGGCACTGGCGATCGCCTCAGGCGTAGCCTGATCGGCCAGCTTGTCGAAGCTGCGCGATTTTGAAATGTCCCAGTTCTGGCAGAACTTGCAGGCCAGGTTGCAGCCTGCGGTGCCGAATGAGAACACGCTGCTGCCGGGATAAAAGTGGTTGAGCGGTTTTTTCTCGATCGGATCGACGCAGAAACCGGAGGATCGGCCGTAGGTGGTGAGCACCATGGCCTCGCCGACGCGTCCGCGCACGTAGCATGAACCGCGCTGGCCTTCATGCAGCTTGCAATCGCGCGGGCAAAGGTCGCACTGGATGCGGCTGTCGTCGAGTTTGTGCCAGTATCTGGCGGGATAGCGTTCCTCTGTGCTGATCGGTTCGTCCATGATAGTCACCTCGAATTAAGGGTAAATTCAGAAAATACAGATGCGAATTAGCATGCCTCCTCGCTCCATTTGGTCACGGTGTAACGGGATAGTTGCACGCCCTCGGACCAGAAATCATCGGGTAGCCCCGCCTTATTTTTCAGGTGGACGAGAAATGCCTGCGGTTGTTGTAGCTGTGCCCACACCTGCGGCAGGAAGGTGCTGCGGAACCTGCCATACTCGAAGATCACCCCATCCCTGCCGGGATGCAGTTGCGCCAGCGCATCCTGTTCGCTGCTGTAGCGTATCGGTTCCGGTTTGCTAAGCAAGGATACTTCGATCAGTACCTCGGCGAACTCCTCCTTGCTGAGCGGGTCTAACCGCGGGTCCCGGAATGCGGCGGATACGGCGTTGTGGCGCACATCGTCGATCAGCGCACGATGCGCTTCCAGGCTGCCGATACAGCCGCGCAACTGGCCGTGCAGGGTCAGCGTCACAAAAGTCGCGCCGGGTTCTGCCAGCCAGCCGCTTGCCGGTAGGTCGTGCGATACGAAACCGAGCTCGCTGGCGATGGCCGCGCGTGCCAAGCGTAACAGCGTTTTCCCCTGCTCAGCGCTTAGCATGATCCTGCTCCCCGGTGAACGCGAATGAGGCATAGCCCACGACCTGTTCGCGCGTCCCGGCGGTATCGCCGGAGTTGCGCAGGTCGAGCAGGTGCGGAGAGAGATGATGTCGCTGTGCGGCGAGTATCAGCCCGCTGATCGGCGTTCCTCCGCAAGCCTGGTCATGCGGAATCGGTTGTTGCAGATTCAGGATGGCTTGCACGGTTGCCTGGTCGACGCGCTGCGCGATGTCGTATGGCAGGTAGTGCGAAAGATCGGAGCTGACGACGATCAGCGTTTCATCTCCTCCCCACAGCAGTTCCATCACCTCGGCGACCTCTTCGGCGCTGGCCGCGCCGACGGCCAGCGGTAGCAGCGTGAAGTCCTCCAGTATGGTTTGCAGGAACGGCAGATGCACTTCCAGAGAATGTTCCAGTGCGTGCGTCTGTGCGTTGACAGTCACCTGGGGCAGGTGGCTGATGGCATCGGCCGATTTCTGGTCCAGCATGATCCGCCCCAGCGGTGTGTCGAAGGCATCGGCATCCGGTAGTGCCAGGCCACGCACCGCGATGCGGTGGGTCGGCCCGAACAGTATGACGCGACGGATATGGGATGCGGCGGATTGGATAGTGGCATAGGCTGTCGCGGCGATCGGGCCGGAGTAGACATAACCGGCATGCGGGGCGATCAGCGCCTTGGGGTGCAGGTCAAACCTGCGCGCTTCGTCCAGGAGTTGCTGCACATCATGTGTGAGCTGCTCTGGCGAGGCGGGGTAGAACAGTCCTGCGACAGCAGCGGGACGGATAACGGACATGGCATCTTCCTCCACGCATTTGCTGATTTGATGGGGGCTGTCTGCCCGCAATCAAGTCACCGTATCAAATTTTCCGCGGGGTGCCTGTTTGGTGCGAGTGCACTCCGAATGCGCATTGTATTGGTGCGGAGCGCTGTAGTACACCTCATTCTTAAGCATTCAATTCATAAAGGATGCTGCAGGGTTCTATTGTGGCATGAGTATTGCGAGCAACCTGCTCATGAAGCCAACAGTTAAAACGAACGAGGCACCATTACGGGTGTTGCTGGTCGACGAGACTTTCGAGCGTGCCGCTTTGCTCAATCAGGGATTGCGGCAAGCAGGTTGCCGAATCGCGGCCCATGTATCTTCTAGCGCGGACATCACCGGCCTGGTCAGCGAGCTCATGCCTGACGTGATCATTCTCGATGTCGATTCTCCAGACCGGGACACGCTGGAGCATCTGTGTCTGATCAGTCGTGACCAGCCTCGCCCGATCGTGATGTTCACTCACGATGATGACAGCGGCAAGATTCGTGACTCGATACGTGCCGGGGTGAGCGCCTATGTGGTGGATGGGCTCAACCCCGAGCGTCTGCGCTCGATCATGGAGGTGGCGACGGCGCGCTTCAACGAATTTCAGTCGATGCGCCACGATCTCGCCCAGGCGGAGAGCAGGCTGGCGGAGCGCAAGGTGGTGGAACGGGCGAAGGGGCTTCTGATGAACACACATGGCTACAGTGAGCCGGATGCCTATCAACGGATGCGCAGTATGGCGATGAGCAGAGGCAAGCGTCTGGTCGAGATCGCCGATTCCATCATTTTGGCGCATGAATTGAGCGCCTGATTGTTTTTTAAACAGGAGGTGAACATGATTGCCAGTGAAAAAATCCAGATTGATCTCGACAAGATCATGGACGCGATGCATGCCAGTTCGCTGATCGCCGAATTGAAGGGGCATGAGATCGACATCCTCACCGGACTGCTGGCAGTCCGTCATTATCGGGCAGGGGAGTTCATCGCCAAGCCGGGTGCCTGCTCATTGGGCGATGCATTGCTGATCCTGGTCGAAGGTCAAATCGAGGTCAGCGCCTTCGTCGAAAACGAGCCGCTGGTCATGACGCTGAAGGACCCCGGTGATCTGGCCAGAATCATCAGTTTTGTCGGCAGCAACATGATGAGGATCGAGGCCAGTATCGAGGTCAAGGAGGACTGTGCGGTATTGCTGCTGGAACGCAGCAGGCTGGAATCCTTGCTGGATACGCATCGCTCGATTGTGTACTGCGTGATGCGCGGTCTGGTTCGTTATGCACATGGCCTGGCCAGGCATAAGAGTGCCGAGACCGAGCAGATGAGCAATTATTTTTTTCGTGTAAATGGCCGTTACTGATGGCTGAAGGATCGCGATGATCCTGCGGCGCATGCACGAAATCGTGGCGGGTATGCACTGGAAGCGGCGATGACTGCACCTCGGTGGTGAACAGTCCGTGCGGGGAAATCCCGCGAGGATAGATAACCTGATGATCGAAATAGAAGAAGTGTCGATGTAGTTGTTGGCACGACAGTTGCTTAAGATTGATTGACTCCGAATCAATGGCGGTTCGGGATTTTTGAAGTAAAGGACAAAGGCGTCCATTCGCGGGAGTTATTGCTCTTGCGGGTGTGGCGCCTTTTTTATTTTGCGTTTTTAACACGGGGGGCAATGCAATGAGCGATGAATTGAAAAATAGCCGCAGGGATTTTCTGAAATCCAGCGCAGGCATCCTGGGGGGGGCAGCGCTGATGGCGATGGTGCCTCCGGGCGTGCGCAGTGCGGCCTGGGCGGCAGGATCCGATGCGCCGGAACTCAAAGAGATCAAGGTGGGTTTCATTCCGCTGACCGATTGCGCCTCGGTGGTGCTCGCCTCGGTGATGAAGTTTGACGAGAAATACGGCATCAAGATCAACTTGTCCAAGGAGGCATCCTGGGCAGCGGTACGCGACAAGCTGGTGAACGGAGAACTGCATGCGGCGCATGTGTTATATGGCCTGATCTACGGCGTGCAGCTAGGCATAGGCGGGCAGAAGAAGGACATGTCGGTGCTGATGACGCTGAACAACAACGGCCAGGCGATCACGCTGTCCAACCAGCTCAAGGACAAGGGAGTCACTACCGGCGCAGCGCTGAAGAAGCTGGTGGATATCGAGAAGCGCGACTATACCTTTGCGCATACTTTTCCGACCGGGACCCATGCGATGTGGTTGTATTACTGGCTGGCCAGTCATGGCATCAATCCGTTGAGCGATGTGAAGACGATCACCGTTCCGCCGCCGCAAATGGTGGCCAACATGCGTGTCGGCAACATGGACGGCTATTGTGTGGGCGAACCCTGGGGCAACCGCGCCATCTACGACAAGATCGGTTTCACTGCAGCGACCACGCAGGACATCTGGAAGGATCATCCGGAAAAAGTGCTGGGCAGCACTGCCGAATTTACCCAGAAGTATCCCAACGCCGCGCGCGCCCTGATGATGGCGGTGCTGGAGGCTTCCAAATACATCGATGAGATGGCCAATCGCCGCAAGGTGGCCGAGATCATCGCCGATAAATCCTATGTGAACTGTCCGGTCGAGGTGATCGACCAGCGTCTGGAAGGCAAATACGAGGACGGTCTGGGCAAGAAGTGGGACGACCCGAACTACATGAAATTCTGCAACGACGGTGCGGTGAACTTCCCTTATCTGTCGGACGGCATGTGGTTCCTGACCCAGCACAAGCGCTGGGGCCTGCTCAAGACCGACCCGGATTACCTGGCGGTAGCCAAGCAGATCAACCAGATCGAGCTGTACAAGCAGGCGGCATCCCAGGTCAAGGTGTCGGTGCCCAAGGATGTGATGCGCACATCCAAGCTGATCGACGGCGTGGTATGGGATGGAAAAGATCCTAAGAAGTATGCCGCCTCATTCAAGATCAGGGCTTAACTCGCAACAACGCTGGAGAAAGCGATGGTCTCAATGGAAAAGCTAGACAAACAGACGGTACGTGACATGTTGCTGCAAGCCAAGGACAGCAAGTCGCTGACTTGGCCGCAGCTGGCCGAGAAAATAGGGCGCAGCCCTGTCTATACAGCCATGCTGGTTTACGGATACGGGCAAACGACAGAAGATGAAGCGGATGCCCTGCTGAAAGTGCTCGATCTGCCGCTGGAAATCAAGACTGTTTTGATGAAGGTTCCCCATCGGCAACCAGCGCAGCCGTGGCCTCCTACCGATCCGTTTGTTTACCGTTTCTATGAGTCCATCATGCTGTCGGGAGTACCCATGGGGACCCAACGCTGCGTCGCCGCGATCGCCCTCCGCGCGCTGGCTGCCATCGCCTGCATGGCCACCGCGGCACCCTCATCGTCGGCCGGTCGCACGGACGACACCCAGGCCGAAACCGTGTTCCGTGACGCACGCGAGTACACGGTGCGCATTCGCACTCAGATCGAAACGCCGTTCACCGAGGATCGGCAGGGGTCCTTCTCCGGAGCCGGCTTCCTCGTCGACTCGGATCGCGGCTGGATCGTGACCAACGCCCACGTCGTGGGCCAGTCCCCGTCCGAGGTCAAGGTTGCT
>JACPVZ010000145.1 GCA_016197305.1 Nitrosomonadales bacterium
GGACAACTGACCGCGAATGGCAGACTGAAGCGCGAGGCGATCTGGGCGCTGTACCAATCCGGCATCGAACAACTGTACAAGGAAAAATCAGATGACCATGTATGAACGCCTGATGGCCGAGACCGAGGCCGAACGCAACGAGCTGCAAAGCCTGCCTATCATCCGCGCCGGTGCTGCAGGACAGGTCAGCCTGGATGCCTACGTCGCGTTCCTGACCGAAGCCTATCACCACGTCAAGCACACCACGCCACTGCTGATGTCATGCGGCGGTCGCTTGCCCGGCAAATATGAATGGCTGAGGAGCGCAGTTGCCGAATACATAGAGGAAGAAGTCGGACACCAGGAATGGGTGCTGAATGACATCCAGGCCTGCGGCGGCGATGCCGAGGCGGTGCGCAACGGTACGCCGCGCCCTGCTACCGAGCTGATGGTCGCCTACGCCTATGACACCATCGCGCGCGTGAACCCGGTCGGATTCTTCGGCATGGTACTGGTGCTGGAAGGCACCAGCGTCGCGCTGGCGACTCATGCCGGCAAGGCATTGCAGCAAAGCCTCGGGCTCGGCAACAAGGCTTTCTCCTACCTGACCTCGCACGGTTCGCTGGATGTCGGCCATGTGGATTTTTACGAATCGCTGATCAACCGCATCACCGACCCGGAAGACCAGGCCTGCCTGATCCATTCCGCGAAGATGTTCTACAAGCTGTATGGCGACATCTTCCGCGATCTGGGCCAGCGCTTTTTGCCAGCATATGGAGGTGCAGCATGAACTTGTCTGGAAAACGCATCATCCTGACCGGCGCGGCCGGCGGCATCGGCTACCGGGTCGCGCTGCTGCTCGCGGCCAAGGGCGCCAAGCTGGCGCTGGTGGAACGCAACGCACAACGCGTCGAGGAGATATGCGCGGAGATCAACAACGATGGGGGATCGGCCACCCCCATCGTGCTCGACCTCTCTGCCGAAGGTGCGGCGCAACAAGTCGTCGCTTCGGCAATCCAATCCATCGGCGGCGTGGACATCGTGATCAATAACGCCGGCATCATGGACTTCACGCTGTTTGAACAGCACGACCCCAAGCGCATCGAACAGATGATCAGCATCAACGTGGTTGCGCCGATGCTGCTGGTACGCGCCGCATTGCCGCATCTGCTGGCGCAGAACAGCGGGCGCATCGTCAACATCGGATCGGCCTTCGGTTCGATCGGCTTCGCGCATTTCGCCACTTATTGCGCCAGCAAGTTCGCGATGCGCGGTTTCTCCGAAGCTTTGCGCCGCGAGCTGGTCGATACCCAGGTCGGAGTGACCTACGTTTCGCCGCGCGCCACCAGGACACCGCTGAACAATGACATCACCACCCGGATGCTGGAAGCGACCAAAACCAACATGGACGAGCCGGAATACGTCGCCGGGCAGATCGTGCTGGCGATCGAGCGCGACTACAAGGAACATTTCATCGGCCAGCCGGAGTCTTTCTTCGCCCGGCTGAACGGCATGTTCCCGCGCCTGGTCGACAACGGCCTGTTGAAAAACACCCGCATCGCGCGCAAGTTCGCCCAGTCCATCAAAAAATAACCCAACACAAGGAGATAGCAATGAAGACATTCGCCTGGTTAATCGCACTGGCATTGAGTATCGGCAGCGCATGGGCGGAC
>JACPVZ010000157.1 GCA_016197305.1 Nitrosomonadales bacterium
ACCTGGTGCTCGCGCCCGGAGAGCTGCTGCAGCATCGCCGTCGCCTGCTCGGCGTTTTCCGGTTTGCCGAAAATCTTGCCGTCCAGTGTTACCGTCGTGTCGGCGGTCAACACCGGGAACGGGGGCAGGTTGCGCAGGCGCAGCGCAGAAAACCCCGCTTCCGCCTTGGCTTCGCAGACCCGCTGCACATAGGCTTCCGGGGTTTCGCCAGAAGCAGGAGACTCATCCACGTCCAGGCTGCGCGTATGGTCTGAACGCAGCAGCAGCATCTCGAAATTGACGCCGATCTGTTTAAGCAGCTCCCGTCGGCGCGGGCTTTGCGAGGCAAGATAGATGCGTTGCTGGATAATGCTCATGGGCTTTCCTATTCGCGGTGATAGGGATGATTGTGCATCAGACTGTACGCGCGATACAACTGTTCGGCGAGCAGCACCCTGACCAACGCATGCGGCAGCGTCAACGCGGAGAGCGCCATCAGCCGCTGTGCGCCCTGTTTGACGCTCTGGTGCAAACCGTCTGCTCCGCCGATGATGAACGCGACATCCAACCCCTCGCGCATCCAGTCCTGCATCTGTGTGGCGAGTTGTCTGGTAGTGGGCTGGGCGCCGCGCTCATCCAGCGCGATGCGCAGGCAGTGTTGCGGCAATGCGGCGAGGATGCGCTGCGCCTCGGCCTCCATGATCTGCTCGGTGGTCTTGCCGCTGCTGCGCGGCTCCGGCTTGAGCTCCAGCAGCTCGATCTTTGCTTCGCGCGGCATGCGCTTGGCGTATTCGTTGAAACCCGTCACGATCCAGTCCGGCATCTTGTGCCCGACCGATACGATCAGCAGTTTCATTCCGCGCCGGGAGCCTTGGCCAGCTTGGGGCGGGCGGCCTGCGCCTTGCTCCACAGCTCTTCGAGGTTATAGTACTCGCGGACCGCGGGCTGCATGACGTGCACCAGCACTTCGCCCAGATCCACCAGTATCCATTCGCCGCTGTCTTCGCCCTCGCGCCCCCAAACTTCCTCGCCGAGCTCCTTCAGCTTGACCACGACATTATCCGCAAGCGCCTTGGTTTGCCGGGTCGAATTGGCACTGGCGATGATCATGCGGTCGAACAGCGCGCTGTTTTTACTGGTGTCGATCACGGTGATATTGGTCGCCTTGACGTCTTCCAGCGCGGCGACGACAGCCTTGGTCTTCTCTTCGGTATTCAGCATGATGTGTACAGTTGATGTTGATGAATGTAGTCCGCCACCGCATCGGGCAGCAGATAGCGTATGGTGCGATGCTCCGCCACCCGGTTGCGGATCAGCGTCGCGGAAATTTCCAGCTTGGGGATCGCCAGCTCGGCGATCCTTCCTGCGGGCTGTTGCGACAGTTCGGCGGCGGCACACAGGCGCTGCTGATAATGCTGGCGCAGCGCCGGTGGCGCGCCATGAATGCGCTCTTCCAGCGTAAATCCGGGGCGATAGCCGACCACGATGTGCGACAGTTCGAGCAGCCGCTCCCATTCGTGCCAGGTGTACAATTGCAGGAACGCGTCGCCGCCCATCAGCAGGCACAGCGGCTGCGTGTCGCCGAACTCCGCGCGCAGCTCGGAAAGCGTATCCACGGTGTAGCACTTGCACGCGCGCCTTACCTCGCGCTCGTCGAGCACGAAGGCAGGCTGACCGGCGATCGCCAGACGCACCATCGCGCTGCGCTGCAATGCGCTCACCTGGGGTTCGTCGCGATGCGGTGGCGTGCCGGTCGGAATGAAGCGCACCTGCAGCAGATCCGCCAGCTCCAGCATTTCCTCGGCCAGACGCAGATGTCCGTAATGGATCGGATCAAATGTGCCGCCGAAAATGCCGATCGCTTTATTGCTCACCAATTACAAGGCCAGGCGACGAATATCAGACAATACCTGCGCGAGATACGTCGTGAATCGCGCCGCTGCCGCTCCGTCGATCACGCGATGGTCATAGGACAGGGACAGCGGCAGCATCAGGCGCGGCACGAACTGGCCATCCTGATATACCGGCTTCATGCTGGAACGCGACACGCCGAGGATCGCCACTTCCGGCGCGTTGATGATAGGCGTGAACGCGGTGCCGCCGATGCCGCCCAGGCTGGAAATCGTAAAGCAGCCACCTTGCATGTCGGCTGCGGTGATCTTCTTTTCCCGTGCGCGCACGCCCAGATCGCCCAATTCCTTGGCGATCTGCACCAGCCCCTTCTTGTCGGCATCGCGCAACACCGGCACCATCAGCCCGTCCGGCGTGTCGACCGCGACCCCGATGTGGAAATACTGCTTCAGCACCAGGTTCTCGCCGCCGGCATCCAGCGATGCATTGAATTCAGGATATTGCTGCAACGCAGCCACCGCCGCCTTGACCAAAAATGCCAGCGGGGTAATCTTGACGCCCTTCTTCGCATATTCTTCGCCCAGCTGCTTGCGGAAGGCTTCCATCTCGCTGATGTCTGCCTCGTCGAATTGCGTGACATGGGGAATGGACACCCAGTTGCGGTGCAAATTTGCACCGGAGATTTTCTTGATACGGGACAGCGGCCTGGTTTCGATCGGGCCGAATTTGGCGAAATCCACTGCCGGCATCTCCAGCACCTGCAGACCGCTTCCGCCTGCGGCACCGCGCGGTTGTGCCAGCGCAGCCTTGACGAAGGACTGCACATCGTCCCTGGTGACGCGACCTTTCTCACCGCTACCCTTGACGCTGCCCACATCCACGCCCAGTTCGCGCGCGAAGCGGCGTATCGCCGGACTGGCGTGCGCCTTGCGGCCGGAAGCGACAGGCATCGCCATGGTGCTCGCCACAGGCGCCGCCGGTTTGGCCGACTCGGCCTTGCTGGCAGCTGGCGCTGCGGGCGCCGTCGCTGCAGGCGCAGGAACGGCAGACGGCTTGGTTGCTGTCGCGTTCTCCAGCAGCAGGATCAGCGAGCCCTGCGACACCTTGTCGCCGACCTTGATCTTCATTTCCTTGACGACGCCCGTGTAAGGCGAGGGCACATCCATCGCGGCCTTGTCGGTTTCCAGCGTCAGCAGCGTATCTTCCGCGCTGATCGCATCGCCCGCCTTGACCATCACCTCGATGACGCTCACGTCCTTGTAGTTGCCGATGTCCGGCACCAGTACTTGTTTGATGTCTGCCACTCTAATTTCTCCGCTAACCTTAAACAGTCGTAGGGTTGGGTTTGTCCGGGTTGATCTTGTACAGCTTGAGCGCCTTGCTGACTTCGCCGGGCTTGACCTTGCCTTCGTCCGCCAGCGCCTTCAGCGCGGCCACCGCGATGTAGTAGCGATCCACCTCGAAGAACTGGCGCAATTTCTTGCGTGTATCCGAGCGACCGAAGCCGTCTGTACCCAGCACCTTGTAATGCCCCGGCAAGAACGCACGGATCTGGTCGGCGAACGAACGCATGTAATCGGTTGCCGCAATCACCGGGCCGCCGCGCCCAGACAGGCATTGTTCGACATAGCTGACGCGCGGCTTGGCTTCCGGATGCAACATGTTCCAGCGTTCGCAATCCAGCCCCTCGCGGCGCAGTTCGGTGAAGCTGGTGACGCTCCAGATATCCGATGCGACGCCGAAATCCTTTTCCAGCAACGCCGCGGCGGCGATCGCCTCGCGCAATATCGTGCCGCTGCCCAGCAGTTGCACCTTGGGTGCATTGGCTTTCGGCTTGCTTTCGCTGAACAGATACATGCCCTTGATGATGCCCGCCTCGGCACCCTTGGGCATCGCCGGATGGGCATAGTTCTCGTTCATCAGCGTCAGGTAGTAGAACACGTCTTCCTGTTCGACATACATGCGGCGCATGCCGTCCTGGATGATCACCGCCAGCTCGTAGGCGAAGGTCGGGTCGTAAGACACGCAATTCGGTATCGTGGCCGACATCAGGTGGCTGTGGCCATCCTCGTGCTGCAAACCCTCGCCGTTCAGCGTGGTGCGCCCCGCAGTGCCGCCCAACAGGAAGCCGCGCGCGCGCATGTCGCCCGCCGCCCAGGCCAGATCGCCGATGCGCTGGAAGCCGAACATCGAGTAGTAGATATAGAACGGCAACATCGCCTTGCCATGATTCGCGTAGGCCGTGGCTGCTGCAATCCAGTCGGCCATCGCGCCCGCTTCGTTGATGCCTTCCTGCAATATCTGCCCGCTGCGGTCCTCCTTGTAGAACATCAGCTGATCGGCGTCCTGCGGGGTGTACAGCTGCCCTACCTGAGAGAAGATGCCGAGCTGGCGGAACATGCCTTCCATGCCGAAAGTGCGCGACTCGTCGGGCACGATGGGCACCACCTGCTTGCCGATGTTCTTGTCCTTGACCAGGATGCCGAGCAGTCGCACGAATGCCATCGTGGTCGAGATCTCGCGATCTTCAGTGCTCTTCAGCAGCGCATCGAACGCATCCAGACCGGGGATTTGCAGCGGCTCTTTGACTGGCTTGCGTTCCGGCACCACGCCCATCGCGCAGCTGCGCTCCCTGAGGTACTTCATCTCCAGGCTGTCTTCCGCCGGACGGTAGAAGTTCAGGCTGGCCACCTGCTCGTCGCTGAGCGGGATATTGAAACGGTCGCGGAATTTGAGCAGCACCTCACCGGTCATCTTCTTTTGCTGATGGGTGATGTTCTGGCCTTCGCCCGCTTCGCCCATGCCGTAGCCCTTGACGGTCTTGGCCAGGATCACGGTCGGCTGCCCGGTATGTTTGACCGCCGCCGCATAAGCGGCGAAAACCTTGTGCGAATCGTGACCGCCGCGGTTCAGATGCCAGATCTCCTCGTCCGTCATGTCGGCGACCATTTCCAGCAACTCGGGATACTTGCCGAAGAAGTGCTGGCGCACATAGGCGCCATCCTTGGACTTGTATGTCTGATATTCGCCGTCCACGACTTCCTGCATGCGCTTTTGCAACAGGCCATGTTTGTCCTTGGCGAACAGGCGGTCCCACTGGTCGCCCCACACCACCTTGATGACGTTCCAGCCTGCGCCGCGGAACACGCCTTCCAGTTCCTGGATGATCTTGCCGTTGCCGCGCACCGGGCCGTCGAGACGCTGCAGGTTGCAGTTGATCACGAAGATCAGGTTGTCGAGCTTCTCGCGCCCGGCCATGGACACCGCGCCCAGCGATTCGGGCTCGTCGGTCTCGCCGTCGCCGAGGAAAGCCCACACCTTGCGGCCCTCGGTCTTGGCCAGGCCGCGATGCTCCAGATAGCGCATGAAGCGCGCCTGATAGATCGCCATCAGCGGCCCAAGGCCCATCGATACCGTGGGGAACTGCCAGAAATCCGGCATCAGCCAGGGATGCGGATAGGAGGACAGGCCGCCTCCCTCCGACTCCTGGCGGAACTTGTACATCTGCTCCTCG
>JACPVZ010000005.1 GCA_016197305.1 Nitrosomonadales bacterium
CATGTACAAGAGGAAAACGTTCACGTATCATGCGGCCACCGATACGAGTTATCCACAAGATGAGAGATGATGATCATGATCAATAAAATTATTTGTTTCTGTTTTATAATAATAAAAACAGTGTGTATCAGCCACTCCAGATGCAATGCGCCCATGCCGCACAATGCTCCCGCCACGAACAGCAGTGAATCGCCCGGCAGAAACGGAGTCACCACCAACCCTGTCTCGCAATAGATGATCAGGAACAGGATGGCATACACCCACACCCCGTATTGCTCGGTCAATGCGAGCAAGTGGGCGTCCAGGTGCAGGACGATATCGACGAATGCAGCGAGCAGTTCCACGATTTAAGGCAGCACTTCTTCGGCTTCGGTCTTTTCCGGCTTGATGAAGTCTTCGCGCGACACGCCGAGCAGCATCAGCAGCGGGCTGGCCACCAGCACCGATGAGTAGATGCTGAATAAAATCCCGATCGTCAGCGCCATCGCAAAATAATGCAGCGTTTCGCCGCCGAGAAACAGCATCGCTCCGACCATCATCTGCGTGCAGCCATGCGTGATGATGGTGCGCGACATGGTGCGCGTGATCGCATTGTCGATGATCTCGGCAACCCCTGCCTTGCGCATCGTGCGGAAATTTTCGCGTATCCGGTCAAATACCACCACAGATTCGTTGACCGAATAGCCCAGCACGGCCAACACCGCCGCCAGCACCGAAAGCGAGAACTCCCACTGGAAAAACGCGAAGAAACCGAGAATGATCACGACGTCGTGCAAGTTGGCGATGATTGCGGACAGGCCGAATTTCCATTCGAAGCGCACCCACAAATATCCGACGATGCCAAGCGACACCAGCAACAAGGCGAGCGCGCCGTTCTCGACCAGGTCCTTGCCGACCTGAGGTCCGACAAATTCGACGCGGCGCATCTCCACGCTGGCATCCTGCTTGCGCAATCTCTCCAGCACCTGCTCGCTCAGCTTGGCACCGGCGATGTTCTGCCTGAGCGGCACCTGGATCAGCACGTCGCGGCTGGAACCGAAATTCTGCACAAGCGCATCCGGCAAATGCGTTTCCGCCAGCTGCTCACGCACCCTGGACAGGTCGGCAGGCTGCGCGTAATGCACCTCCATCACCGTGCCGCCGGTAAAGTCCACGCCGAAGTTCAGTCCCTTGTGCGCCAGGAAAAACACCGCGAACAGGAATGTCACCAGCGAGATCGTGGTGGTGTAACGTCCATAGCTCATGAACGGGATGTCGTGTTTGATCTTGAAGAATTCCATGCTGTTTCCCTAGCCGATTGCCACTTTAGTAAGCCGCGCTTTGCGCCCGTAGAACAGGTTGACCAGCGCGCGCGACACCAGCACCGCGCTGAACATCGAGGTCAGGATACCCAGGCACAACACCACGGCGAAGCCCTTGATCGACCCCGACCCGAACATGAACAACGCAATCCCGGCAATCATCGTGGTCACGTTGGAGTCGAGGATCGTCCCGAAGGCGCGGTCGTATCCGGCATGGATCGCCGCCTGCGGTGTCACACCGTTGCGCAACTCCTCGCGGATGCGCTCGTTGATCAGCACGTTCGCATCGATCGCCATACCCAGTGTCAGCGCGATGCCCGCCATCCCCGGCAAGGTCAGCGTCGCCTGCAACATCGACAGCAGCGCGACCAGCATCAGCAAGTTGGCCCCCAATGCCAGCATCGAAATCGTGCCGAACATCAGGTAATAGCCGACCATGAATACCGCCACCATGATGAAACCGATCTTCGTGGAATCGAAGCCGCGGGTGATATTGTCCGCCCCCAGACTGGGACCGACCGTACGTTCCTCGATGATCTCCATCGGCGCAGCCAACGCACCGGCACGCAACAGCAACGCGGTATCCTGCGCCTCGACCGTGCTCATCTTGCCGCTGATCTGCACCCGGCCGCCGCCGATCTCCTCGCGTATCACCGGAGCAGTCACGATCTCGCCCCGTCCCTTTTCGAACAGGATGATCGCCATGCGCTTGCCGATATTTTCACGCGAGGCATCCTTGAATTTACGCGCGCCCACACCGTCCAGATTGATATGCACCGCGGCTTCATTGGTGCGGTTGTCAAACCCGGGCTGTGCGTCGTTGATGCGCTCCCCGGTCAGCACCACCTGTTTCTTGACCAGCAGCGCGTTACCCTCGCGGTCCTTGAACATCTCTGTGCCAAACGGCGTCGCGACACCCGGGCTGTACTGGTGCTCGTCATCCACCATACGCACTTCCAGCGTCGCCGTCCGCCCCAGAATATCCTTGGCGCGCGCGGTATCCTGCACGCCCGGCAACTGTACCACGACGCGGTCCGCGCCCTGCTGCTGGATCACCGGTTCGGCCACGCCCAGCTCGTTCACCCGGTTGCGCAGCGTGACCAGATTCTGCTGCACGGCGGAGTCCTCGATGCGCCGCTCGGCCTCTGGCTTGAGCGTCGCCAGCAACAGGAAGTCGCCGCCTTCCTCTCGGGCACTCAGCACATAGTCGGAAAAGCGCTGCCGGATCTCAGCCTCGCCCTTGGCGCGCATGTCAGCGTCGCGGAATTTGACCGCCAGCGCGTTGCCGTCGCGATTGACCCCGGAATAGGCAATATTCTGCTCACGCAACGCACTGCGTATATCGCCGCTCGTCGCCTCCAGTGACTTGCTCAAGGCAGCCTTCATGTCCACTTGCAACAAGAAATGCACGCCACCGCGCAGGTCCAGCCCCAGATACATCGGCAAGGCATTGAGCTTGCTCAGCCATTGCGGCGAACGCGACAGCAAGTTCAGCGCGACCATGTAGTCTTCGCCCAATTTCCCGATCAATATATCCTTGGCCTTGAGCTGGCTGTCGGTGTCGTCAAAACGCGCCTTGACGCTGTTGCCGTCCAGTGCGATCGCCTGGGGTTGCAAATTGGCGGCTTTCAGCTCCTCTGACACCCGGTTCAGCAGCGCATCGTCGGCCTTCAGGCTGGCGCGCAGCGGAGACACCTGCACGGCGGGGGACTCACCGTAGAAATTCGGCAGCGTATAAATCAGGCCGACCAGCAGCACGGCCAGAATCGACAGATATTTCCATAATGGATATTGGTTCATAGCGACCTCGTGATGACTACGCTCGATCCGGCGCGGGCATGCCACCGAGGTGGCGTGACACTCGTGCCGGGTGCATCGCAGCTTACTTGATGGATTTGATGGTTCCCTTGGGCAGCACGTTCTGGATCGCAGCCTTCTGCACCGTAACCTCGATGTTTTCGCCCAGCGAAACACCGACATACTCTTCATACACCTTGGTGACACTGCCCACTTCACCGCCGACCGTGACCACCTCGTCGCCCCGCTGCAACGCACTCATCATCGCCTTGTGTTCCTTGGCACGCTTGGACTGCGGACGCAACACCAGGAAATAGAACACCGCGACCAGGGCGATCAACGGCAAAAAATCCATGATGCCACCCTGAGGAGCGGCAGCGGTTTCGGCGTAGGCATTACTGATGAACATCATTCAATCTCCAGAGACAAATCACAAAAGAGGCGCATTCTAGCATGAAGCATAGGCCGCGCTTAACCCCGTCCGGGGCCCGGAAACATCCCGCCAATGCTTTCACTCCAGCCAGATGAACGTGGCCATGCGCCCGGTCACGCCATCGCGCCGATAGGAAAAAAACCGTTCCCTCTCGCCAAAAGTGCAGAAGTGACCGCCAGAAATTTGCGTGACTCCCAGTGCATGCAGGCGCATCCGGGCGAGCGCATAGAGATCGGCATGCCATTTCCCGTGCTGGCCGGGAATAAATGCCGAGGACGCCTGCGGCTGCGCCGCGATAAACGCGGCTCGCACCTCGTCGCCCACCTCGAAAGCCTGCTGGCTGATCGCAGGCCCCAGCCACGCGATAAGTTCCTGTGGCTCGACGCGCATCGCCAGCACCGTGGATTCGACCACCCCTTCCACCAAGCCTTTCCACCCGGCATGCGCCGCGCCGACCACGCTGCCCCTCCGGTCGCACAACAGCACAGGCAAACAATCGGCAGTCATCACCGCGCACACTGCAGCGCGGTGACGTGCGATGCAGGCATCCGCCTGCGGGCGACAACTCGCCATATCCGCATTGGCCACTTGGGTGCCATGCACCTGTTCCAGCCATACCGGCTCGCTGGGCAACAAGGTGTTGAACAACATCCGGTTGCGCGCCACCGCCACAGGCACATCGCCGACATGGCTGGCCAGATTGAGGCTGTCGTAGGGCACGCCGCTCACCCCGCCCCGCCGGGTCGTCTGCAACGCCTTTACCCCAGAAGGAGCCGGCCAATCGGGGACGATGCAATGGTCAATCAGGCTCATGCAGCGCCTCGCGAATCTGCCGCAACAACAGCTGCATGTCTGCGGGAAGCGGCACATGCCACTCCATTTGCTCGCCGTTGAGCGGATGAACCAAGGCCAGCCGCGAGGCGTGCAATGCCTGGCGCGGGAAGCCATGCAACAGCTCGCGCAGCGGCGCGATGCATTTCCTCGGCCCGTGCAGATACAGGCTGTCGCCGACCAGAGGATGGCCCAGATACGCCATATGCACGCGTATCTGATGGGTGCGCCCGGTCTCCAGGCGGCAGCGCAGCAGTGTGCAACTCGGGAAACCGGCTTCGACCTGATAATGCGTGACCGCCGGCTTGCCGCTTTCCACGACCGCCATTTTGACCCGCTGTGCAGGATGCCGCCCTATCGGCTGGTCCACCCTGCCGGCATGCCGAACCTCACCCCACACCAGCGCCAGATACTCCCGCTTCACGCTGCGTGCCTGCAACTGGCGCACCAATGCAGTCTGCGCAATCAGCGTTTTTGCCACCACCAGCAAACCGCTGGTGTCCTTGTCCAGGCGATGCACGATCCCGGCACGCGGCACCCCATCGAGTTGCGGCGCATAATGCAGCAGCGCGTTCAGCAGCGTGCCTTGCCAGTTACCGCTGCCCGGGTGCACCACCAATCCGACCGGCTTGTTGATCACCAGCAGCGCGTCGTCCTCATAAACGATATCCAGCGGAATATCCTCGGGCGCATAGGCCAATTGTTCGGGATGAGTCTGTTCGACAACCGCGATCTGCTCCCCGCCCCACACCTTCTGCTTGGCGGCGGCACTGCCGCCGTTCAGACTGACCTGGCCCGCAGCAATCCACGCCTGCAGGCGGCTGCGCGAATACTCCGGCAACAGTTTTGCCAGTACCTGATCGAAGCGCATCCCTGCGCAAGCGTCAGGCACGGTCAACAGCAAGGCATCAAGGGGTTCGAGGCTATCGCCATCGTCGGCTTCTGCAGGCTCAGTCCCATCGGCCTGAACTACTGCAGCCTGTGAGCCGGTGTTATAATCGCGAATATTTTTTTCGGGTTCAGTCATGCGCCATAGTTTAGCCGTATTCCTCCTGCTTACGTTAACCGCATGCAGTTTGTGGGAACCTCTTCCGGACAACAACGCCCCCGGCAAGCAACTCAGCGCCGAGGAAAGCTACAAAGAAGCCAAGTCGGTACTGAACGAGGGCGACTATACCAACGCCATCAAGCTATATGAGGCGCTGCAATCCCGCTATCCCTATGGGCGCTATGCACAGCAGGCCTTGCTGGAAACGGCCTACGCCTATTACCGGCAGGGCGAAGCCGAGCCGGCAATCACCGCAGCCGACCGCTTCATCAAACAGTACCCGAAGAACGCGCATGTCGATTACGCTTTTTACGTCAAGGGACTGGCCAATTTCAACGGAGAGTCCAGCCTGCTGAGCACCCTGGGCGGCCAGGATCCCACCGAGCGCGACCCCAAGGCGGCGCGCGATGCCTTTGCCGCATTCAAAGAGCTGCTGACCCGGTTTCCGGACAGCAAATACGCACCCGACTCGAGGCTGCGCATGCAGTACCTGACCAACGCCCTGGCCAAATATGAATTGCATGTCGCCAGTTATTACCTGCGCCGCGGTGCGCATATCGCCGCGGCCAACCGTGCCCAGGGCATCTTGACACAATTCCCGAACAGCCCTTCCACCCGCGACGCGCTGGAGATCATGGTAAAAGCCTACGACGCTCTCGGCATGACCGATCTGCGTGACGATGCCCGGCGCGTGCTGGCGAAGAACACCACGGACAACGCCACCGCAGGCGGCCAGACGGAAAAATTCTGGTGGCAGTTCTGGAAATAAATTTCTGCTCCAGCTGCGGGGGGACAATCGAGTTCCGCTGCCCCGCCGACGACAACCGCCCGCGGCACATCTGCAGCGCCTGCGGCACGATTCATTACCAGAACCCCAAAATGGTGATCAATTCGCTCCCGGTATGGCAAGAGAAGGTGCTGCTGTGCCGCCGCGCGATCGAACCGCGCCATGGGCTCTGGACCCTGCCCGGCGGTTTCATGGAGAACGGCGAGACCACCGCCCAAGCGGCCGTCCGCGAGACGCTGGAAGAAGCCAACGCACGCATCGCGATCGGCGAGCTGTATTCGATGTACAGCCTGCCTTACATCAACCAGGTGCACATGACCTTCCGCGCCACGCTGCTCGACCTGGATTTCGGGCCGGGGCCGGAGAGCCTGGAAGTCAGATTGTTCGGCGAAACCGAAATACCATGGAATGAAATCGCTTTTCGTCCGGTAAGGTTCAGCTTGGAACATTATTTCTCTGACCGCAAGAGCGGCACCTTCGAGTTGCATACCGGCGATCTGGACGCGCCATCGCGAACGGTATAGCCTGCTTTACCGCAGACAGGCTGTGCACCTATAATCCGGCCACTTGAGCAGCCCACTACGACATGAACGCCATACGCCTATCCCTGATTGCCCTCGTCGCGCTGACCAGTGGCTGCGCCTCGCAAGTGCGCAACCCGGCCGACCCATTCGAGCCGCTCAACCGGGGCATCTACAAATTCAACGATGGTCTGGACAAGGCGATCGTCAAACCCGTCGCCCAGGGCTATAACACGGTCATGCCGACGCCGGGCAAGATCATGGTGAGCAATTTCTTTTCCAACCTGGATGACCTGATCGTCACCGCCAACGACGTACTGCAACTCAAATTCCGCCAGGCCGCATCGGATGGCACGCGCTTCCTGTTCAACAGCACCTTTGGCCTGTTCGGCCTGTTCGATGTCACCACCCGGTTGGAGAAACATAACGAAGATTTCGGCCAGACCCTGGGCTATTGGGGCGTAGGCAGCGGCCCCTATCTCGTGCTGCCGCTCCTGGGGCCCAGCACATTGCGCGACGGGGTCGGGCTCTACGCAGACGGCCGCCCGAGCAAGTTGCGCCGCATCAAGCACATGCGCACCCGCAACCAGATGTATCTGACCAAAGGCATCAACCGCCGCGCCCAACTGCTCGACCAGGAAAAGATACTGGATGAGGCCGCGATCGATCACTACAGCTTTCTCCGTGACGCCTACCTGCAACGCAGGGAGAGCCTGATCTATGACGGCAACCCGCCGCGGGAAAAATACGACCTGGACGAGGAAGAAAGCCAACCCGCCCCGTCTCCGCAAAGCAGCGCACCGGATCAGGCAGCGCCTGGTGTTGCAACGGCAGACGACGCGCAAAACACGGCTGAAGCCGAATCGAAATCCGCAACGATCTACAAAATCTGGCTGGCCGAACCCGGCAACGCGCCTTGAGACGCCCGGCATAATAAAAAAGGCCTGCGCAATGCAGGCCTTTTGTTTTTGCGGCTTACTGTGCCGAGCGCAGCGCCGCGATACGTTCCTCCAGCGGCGGGTGGGTCATGAACAACCGGGAGAACCCCTTGCCGCCCGAGATCCCGAACGCCGCCATTTTCTCCGGCAACGTCGCCTGCTCGTGGTTGACCTTCAGGCGCTCCAGCGCGGCGATCATGTTGGCCCGTCCGGCCAGACTTGCCCCGCCGGCATCGGCACGGAATTCGCGTTGCCGCGAGAACCACATCACGATCACGCTGGCCAGCACGCCCAGCACCAGCTGCGCCACCATCTCGGCAACGAACGCCCCGATGCCCGGGCCGTTGCGCCCGTCGTTCTTGAGCAACACGCGATCGACGAAGAAACCGAACAACTTCGCGAAGAAGATCACGAAGGTGTTCACGACGCCCTGGATCAGCGCCAGCGTCACCATATCGCCATTCGCGACGTGGCTGACCTCATGGGCCAGCACCGCCTCGGCCTCGGCACGGCTCATGTTGTGCAGCAGACCGGTGCTCACCGCGACCAGCGCATCGTTGCGGTTCCAGCCGGTCGCGAACGCATTCACATCCGGCGCATCGTAGATCGCCACCTCCGGCATGCCGATGCCGGCAGCTTCGGCCTGCTTGCGCACGGTCTCAACCAGCCAGCGTTCGGTCGGGTCGCTCGGGTTTTCGATGACCTGCGCACCCACCATGCGCTTGGCCGACCACTTGGACATCGCCAGCGACACCAGCGAACCGGCAAAGCCGATCACTGCCGACATCACCAGCAGCGCGCCGAAATTGATGCCGCCGGTCTCGGTCAGCCAGCGGTCCACGCCAAGCAGGCGGAGCGTGATATTGATCACGAACACCACGGCCAAGTTGGTCAGGATAAACAAGAAAATTCGTTTCATGCGTTCTTCTCCATCATTCAAAATTACGCCGCGCAGCGCTAAACATCGCGGGTCAGCGCCAATAGTGGGGGTGCTACCGGCAAATTTCAATAGCTCCTTACCAGTGATACACTCGCCGCACTTCGACGCACGACAGGAGCACAAGTTGCAGGAACTACTCAACCACCCCGCGATACAAGCCGGTTTGGCGCCCTTCCTGGTCGCACTGGTCACCGCCGAACTGTTCCAGCGCCTCAAAATGAGCGGCCTGGCGATCATCGCCGGATTCGCGATCACCATCTATCTGGCCAGCGACTTCAGCTTCGAGCCGCTCACCGCCACGCGCAAGATCGTGCTGCTGGCGCTGTGCGGCACGGTGCTCGCGCTGCCGCTGGGCCTGCTGAAGGAACGCTGGGTGAATCTGCTGCTGGGCGTGCTCGGCGCCGCGGCCGCCGTCTGGACCGTGCTGCGCATTCTGCAGCAGCAGGAGCCCCAGGCGATGTTGCTGTGGGGGGCGGGCTGCGCGGCCTACAGCGCGATCCTAGTATGGGGCATGGACAGGCTGGAACAGCAACCGCTGCGTGCGGCCAATGCGGCGACTGCATTAGGATTAGGCACCGGCGGCGCGGCGCTGGTCGCCGCCTCCGGGCTGCTCGGCCAGTTCGGCCTGGCGCTGGGCGCCGCCGCTGGCGCGCATTTGCTGATCCAGATGGTCAGCAACGCGCCGTTGCCGACCGGACGCATGTTCACACTGCCGCTGGCCTTGGTCGCCGCACTCACCGGCTGCATGGCCGTGCTCAGCGCGCAGCTGGTGTGGTACGCGCTGCCGCTGCTGGCCGCGATCCCGCTGCTCGCGGCACTGATCCCGTTACCCAAACAACCGATCTGGATCCAGAGCCTGCTGCTCGGCTTGGCCACGTTCGGCTGCGCCGGGGGCGCGATCTATCTGGCCTGGCGCGTGGCCGGCAATATCCCGCTGTAGCTTTACAGAAATGCAGTGGGTTGCTACCCTGCACACATCAAACGCTTGTTTAATTTCACCACCACGAAAGGAACGACTATGCGCAAATCCCTACTCGCCACGCTTGCCTTTGCACTGCCGTTTTCCGCACTCGCTGCCGACAGCTACACGGTAGATCCGGCCCACACCTATCCGCATTTCAGCATCAGTCACCTGGGCTTTTCGACGATGCAGGGCCGCTTCGACAAGACCAGCGGAAAAGTGACGCTGGATCGCGCGACGAAGACCGGCTCGGTGGACATTGCGATTGAAGCAGCCTCGATCAGCACAGGCTTCGCCAAGCGCGACGAGCATCTGCGCAGCCCGGACTTCTTCAATGCCGCCGAGTTCCCGACCATCACCTACAAATCGACCGCAATCAAGTTCAAGGGCGACAAACCCGCCAGCGTCGAGGGCAACCTGAGCATGGCCGGCGTGACCAAGCCGGTGACGCTGAACATAGACGCGTTCAATTGCGGCACCAACCCGATGAACAAGAAAGACGAGTGCGGCGCGGCCGCCAGCGCACAGATCAAGCGCTCCGATTTCGGCATCAAGTACGGCCTGCCCAACGTCGGCGATGATGTGAAGCTGGTGTTCGAGATCGAAGCAATCAAGGACTAGCCGGCACTACACTCGGCCAGGCGCAAAGCCACCGCTGTTCCCCGCCGGGCAGCGGTGGCTTCGTCGTTTCCGCCCGGCATTCCTGAAGACCTGCCGGCTTCACTTCGCCAGCAGCCCATGCTCCACCAGACTGTTCACCATCGCCGCGACATAACCGCTGATCAGCTTCTGGTCCGAACCTATCGTCGCGGTTTCCGAGGATGCCGCCCAGACCAGCTTGTTGTTGTCGGCCTCGTACAGATTGGTTTCCATCACCGCATACTCGTCCTCGGCAAAATATCCCGGCGTGTTCAGGTTCTGGTAGCCATACAGATAGTAATCCTGCCAGTTGGTGTAATAGGGCGGGGGAAGGAAGTTCGTGCCAGGCACATAAACCTGCACGCTCTTGCGCGCCACCAGCCGGGTAACCAGCACCGTATCGGCCCCCAGCTTCGCAACACGATCCGCGATCGCTTCACGATTATCCTGCTGCCGATCGGGAAGTACCGTGTAACTGGCGATCCCCTGCACGCCGTGCGCACCCAGCTGACGGACGAATTCGTCCTCGAACACCCTGCGGTTCAACGGCTTCTTCGCGACGCTGATGACCATCACCTTGTGCGGCCTGCCCCGATAGTCTGGGTCCTTCCAGGCAGCCTTGAGCTGGGTCGTGGCACATGCCGCCACGGCCATGCATAACACGATGGATAACACAGGGCTGCGCAGGAAACGAAACATGCTCGACACTCTCAACAGGTTTGGACAGGCTCAGCATACGACACATCGGCGACGCCCGCCAAGCACGGCACACGCACCATCACTTCATCCGCGAAGACAGCCTGATCGTCTTGTCCGCCACGACAAATTCGCCCCTTCCGCGATGATGCAGCGTGCGCGGGTTCTTGAGCGTTGTATCGACCCAGGCCTTGACCACTTCCAGCACGAAGAAATTGTACCTGTTCATCATCCGGGTATCGGCGACCCGGCATTCGAGGTTCGCATAGCATTCGGCGATCAACGGCGCGGCCACCTGCGCGGCGGACAGCGGCGTCAGCTTGAATTTCTTGAACTTGTCGACCTTGTCGCCCGAGCAGTTGCCGATGCCCACCACCTGCTTCGCCATTTCCATTGTTGGAATGCTGAGCACGCATTCCCTGGTCAGCCGCAATGCGTCGAAGCTGTAGTTGCGCCCGCTGATCACGCAGCCCACCAGCGGCGGCTCGAATTCCATCATCGTGTGCCACGACTGGGTCATGATGTTCGCGCGGCCCCTGTGCGCGGTCGTCACCAGCACCACCGGCCCCGACTCCAGCAACTGGTAAACACGTGACAGTGGAAAAGCTCTCTTTGCCATCGCTGCCCCTCCTTGCCGTCGAAAAACGAAGCCTGCCCGTTTAACCCGCTCTCGCGACCTGCGGATGCTTGGCCAGAAACCTATCCAGCTGATTCGCGAATTCCTGGCGGTCGCGCTGGTTCAGTGCCGGCGGGCCGCCGGTGTCCACGCCGCTGCCGCGCAGGTTGTCCATGAAATCGCGCATCGTCAGCCGCTCCTGTATCGTATCCCTGGTATAGAACTCGCCGCGCGGATTCAACGCATGACCGCCGCGCGCGATCACCTCAGCGGCCAGCGGGATGTCGGCGGTGATCACCAGGTCGCCCGGCCCGACCAGCTCGGCGATCTTGTTGTCCGCAACATCGAAACCGGCCGGAACCTGCAGCGCGCGGATGTATTGCGAAGGCGGGCAATACAGCAGCTTGTTCGCGACCAGCGTCAGCTGCATCTGCCGCCGCTCCGCCGCACGGAACAGGATATCCTTGATGACCTTCGGGCACGCATCTGCGTCCACCAGAATCTGCATCATGCACCCACCTCGTAGGCCGCGATCACCTCCTGCTCCAGCTCGCTGTCCCGCACCCAAGCCTGCACCAGCGGGTCGCGCACCACGGTCTGCATATACTCGTCGACGGTGCCCGGTTCGCCCACGCCGTAGGTGAGGAAGCGGAAGGCCACCGGCGCGAACATCGCATCCGCGATGCTGTACTGGCCGAACAGCCACGGCCCGCCATCTTCATGCCGGGCGCGCAACTCGCGCCAGATCGCCTTGATGCGCGCGATGTCGGCCTCCAGCGCCGCGGACAGCGCCACGCTGCGCCCGGCTGCGCGGATATTCATCGGCATCGCGCTGCGCAACGGCAAGAAACCGGAATGCATCTCCGCGCTGACCGAACGCGCGCGGGCCCGCGCCTCGCGCTGCACCGGCCACAGCGACGGATGGGCCTCATACAGGTATTCGCCTATCGCCAGCGTGTCCCACACCAGCAGGTCGCCGTCGCGGTACACCGGCACCCTGCCCGCCGGCGAGCAGGCAAGCAGCTGCTCCTGGCAACCTTCGACGAACAGTGCAATGCGCTGCTCGTCGAACGCCACGCCGGCATGCTTCAGCATCAGCCAGGCGCGCAACGACCAGGAAGAATAGTTCTTGTTGCCGATGGTCAGGAGTGGCTTGCTCATATTGCCTCCGGAGGTAAGCAAAGGTTTGCGTAGATTAGGCGAAACAAATGATACCCAGCATCAACAACGATGGGTATCGCATGGCTCAACCCATCCTACCGAGCTTGATCACCCTGGGACAGGCATCGGCGTCTACCCAAATTTGCATTGCAAATTCCAATGTGTCTCCTATAAATATTGCACGGTTAACCCATTTAGCTCTGGTTAATCCGGAGAAGTTCTCCCGCGTGTAGCCAGCAAACTCAACATCATGCTGGTGCCCAGCACGGCAATGATAACGCCCAAGGACACCGCCACCGGAATCTTAAACCAGTCCACGATCAGCATCTTGGTGCCTACGAACATCAGCACAACCGCGAGACCGTACTTGAGCAAATGAAAACGCTCGGCCATGTCGGCCAGCAGGAAGTACAGCGCGCGCAGCCCCAGGATGGCGAAAATATTGGAAGTGAGGACGATGAACGGGTCGGTGGTGACGGCGAAAATGGCGGGGATACTGTCCATCGCGAAAATGAGGTCGGAAGCCTCGATCAGCGCCAAAACCAGGAACATCGGCGTGAACCAGCGCACGCCCTTTTCGTAGATCCAGAATTTGTCGCCGTGGTAGCTATCGGTAATGCGCACATGGCTGCGTAGCCATTTCAACATCGGGGTTTTGGCCAGATCGGGCTCGCGCTCGGCGAACAGGAACATCTTGATGCCGGTGACCAGCAGGAACGCGCCGAAAATATACAGCACCCAGTGGAACTGCGCGATCAGCCATGCGCCGAACAGGATCAGCACGATGCGCATGACGATGGCGCCCAGCACGCCGTACACCAGCACGCGCTTCTGGTATTCCGGCGGCACGGCGAAATAGCCGAACAACATAACGAAGACAAAGATATTGTCCATTGCCAGCGTTTTTTCCAGCAGGTAACCGGTGAGGTATTCCATCACCTTGGCATCTGCCACCTCGCGGCCAACACTGTGATCCAGCCACCCCCACAACGCGCCGCCAAACAACATCGCCATCGCGAACCACACCAACGACCAGGTCAATGCTTCGCGCAACGTAACCTTCTGCGCACCATGCCGTCCCAGCAGGAACATGTCCGCCGCCAGCATGGACAGCACAAACAAGCCGAACCCGATCCACATCCACCACGCACCTACCGATTGCAATGCACCCATTAACAACCTCCAGTCAAAGTGGGAGATTCGATATACATCCAGCATGCGCCAAAACTAGAAATCTCAACCCTTCCCACACGCACTCGCGTAAAATCGCTACCGCACTATAACGCCGCCCCCAGCAAATAACCATATCTCCCGCCGTGTCCCTCGAAGTCGAACGTTTTTTCTCCGAGCAGAGTCCGCTTGCCACCGAGGTCGCGGCGTTCCGTCCGCGTGCGCAGCAGCGCGAGATGGCGCTGGCGGTCGCCGAGGCGATCCGCGACAACGCGATCCTGGTGGTCGAGGCGGGCACCGGCACCGGCAAGACTTTCGCCTATCTGGTGCCCGCATTGCTCGCGGGTGGCAAGGTGATTATTTCCACCGGCACGAAGAACTTGCAGGATCAGTTATTCCAGAAAGATTTGCCGATGGTGCGCGACGCTTTGCGCGCGCCGGTGTCGGTGGCGTTGCTCAAGGGGCGCGCGAACTATGTGTGCCACTACCATCTGGAGCGCGCGCTGTCGGACGGCCGCTTCGCGACGCGCGAGGACACCCGGAATCTGGCTAGGATCAAGCAATACGCCAAGGTCAGCGATTCCGGTGACAAGAGCGGCATCGCCGATGTGCCGGAGAACGCGGCCATCTGGATGCACGTCACCTCGACGCGCGACAACTGCCTGGGCCAGGAATGCCCGAACCACAAGGAATGCTTCGTGCTCAAGGCGCGCACCGAGGCGATGAAGGCGGACATCGTGGTGGTGAATCATCACCTGTTCTTCGCCGATGTGATGCTGCGCGACGAGGGCGTGGCCGAGCTGCTGCCGGCGTGCAACACGGTGATCTTCGACGAGGCGCACCAGTTGCCCGAGACCGCCAGCCTGTTTTTCGGCGAGAACCTCTCGACCTCGCAACTGCTCGATCTGGCACGCGATGCGCGTCTGGAGGCGGTGGCATCGGCCAAGGACTTCGCACCGCTGCCCAAGGCCTGCGACGAACTGGACAAGGCCGCACGCGACCTGCGGCTGGTGTTTAAAAAGGAAGGCCGGATGCCGGCCAGCGCAGTCGATGACTTCAAGGAGTGGCCGGGCGCGATCAAGACACTCAGCGAAAAACTGGCGCAGCTGTCCGGCCTGCTGGAGAAACAGGCGGAGCGCAGCGAGGGGCTGGAGAACTGCTGGCAGCGTGCCCAGGCGCTGGTACAGCAACTGTCCAAGTGGCAGAAAGGCGACGAACCCGATCAGGTGCGCTGGCTGGAAGTGTTCCACCACTCGCTGCAACTGAACACCACGCCGCTGTCGATCGCGGAGATCTTCGAAAAGCAGATCGGCGGCAGTGCGCGCGCGTGGATCTTCACCTCGGCCACACTCGCGGTGAAACAGGATTTTTCGCACTACCAGGGCGAGATGGGCTTGCTCAACGCCAGGACCGCGTGCTGGGACAGCCCGTTCAACTACCCCGAACAGGGCCTGCTGTACGTGCCGCAGAACCTGCCCGACCCGAACAGCATGGAATACACCGAAGCCGTGGTGCAGGCCGCGCTGCCGATGCTGGAGGCCAGCAAGGGCCGTGCCTTCCTGCTGTTCACCAGCCTGCGCGCGATGCAACGCGCCCATGAAATACTGCAGGCGGAATTCGACCGGCGCGGCTGGGACTATCCGCTGCTGCTGCAGGGCGAAGGCTCGCGCAACGAACTCTTGAGCCGCTTCCGCACGCTGGGCAATGCGGTGCTGCTCGGGTGGACGTGCGCGGCGAGGCGCTGTCGCTGGTGATCATCGACAAGCTGCCGTTCGCCCCGCCGGACGATCCGGTGCTGGCGGCACGTATCGCGCAACTCAACAAACAGGGGCGCAATGCGTTCATGGAATACCAGTTGCCGCGCACCATCATCACGCTGAAGCAGGGGGCGGGACGACTGATCCGCGACGAATCCGACCGCGGCGTGCTGATGATCTGCGACCCGCGCCTGATCAGCAAGCCCTATGGACGGCGTATCTGGCAGAGCCTGCCGCCGATGAAGCGCACCCGGGTGGAGGCGGAAGCGGTGGCATTCTTCAGCGCAGCAGCTCAAACACCAGAGCACTGAACGCGCGTCGAGCCAGCCTCAACGTGTCGACAGCATGCACCGGTTGCGCCCCGCCGCCTTGGCCTCGTAAAGCGCGCTGTCGGCATCTTTGATCATTGTTTCAAAATCCGGGTGGCCATCGTACGACGCGACGCCGACACTGACCGTCACTCTGATTTTCTGCGTATCGCTGACACGCATCTGCTCCGAGGCGAACTTCTCGCGTATCGTTTCCGCGACCTGGAACGCCTGCGCCTTGTCGATCTCGACCAGCACCACCATGATTTCCTCGCCCCCATAGCGGAACACGAAATCACCGACCCGCACACCGCCGGTGACCAGGTCGGCGGCCTGCTGCAGCACCAGGTCTCCACCCGTATGGCCGTGTTCATCGTTGATTTTCTTGAAGTGATCCAGGTCGAGCAACAACACCGCGAATGGCACCTTGGTCCGGCGCGCCAGCGCCATCTCCCGGGTCAGTACCGAAGGCAGGTAGCGGCGATTCAGCAAGCGTGTCAACGCATCGCGGCCGCTTTCCACCGCGATATACCGGTCGAACAAGCCGCCAAGCAAAAACTTGATTTCGTTGATCCCGGATTCGATTTCTTTCATCAGCACACGAGGAGACTGCGCTTCGCCGCGCGCCGCACGCAGCCTTTCGATCATCGATTTTTCGACTTCCTGAATGCGCGTATGTATTTGCTCCAACTCCGGCGCGGATTCGAAAATGATCGAGGCCTTGTGCTGCAGCCACATCCCGAAGGCGGAATGCCTGATGCCCTGCAATTCCTGGACATCCACTTCGGCGAGCAGGCCCAGCAGTATCTTCTGCGCCCACTCCAGCAGGGCAGCATTCTGGCGCTCGCGTTCCGCCAGCATGTTCTGGCCCAAGGCGAACATGCGATAGCCTTCGTCTGCGCGGACGAATTTTTCCATATCAATCACAAAGGAATCGGTCATCGCATCCAGCGCAAGCTCCATCGTTTCGGTGACGAAATTGGCCGCCTTCACCAGCTCGTCGCGTTCCAGCGCGGACTCCACCAGATAGCCATGGATCGCGTGCTTCAGCATGCGTGCGCCCCGCATCACCAGCGCAAGCGGAACCTGGATGCGCGCATGCACCTCACCGACATGGCACTGATGCTTGAATATCTCGTCCGGATCCCGCTGCTCGAAGGCAAACAACTCGCACAGCCAGCGCTGCATCGAAGCATGCAAACGTGTATTCACCATCTGATGGTCGAGGAATGCCCTGGCCTCATCGTCGGACAGCATGTGCTGATAAAAGATATCCGACAATTCGACCGCACGCTGCCGGACGATCGCGCTGATCAGCTGCCGCAAATCGGAGGGCGCCTCCTGGATTACCCTTTGCCATTCGGCAACAAACTCATCGCTTTGTTTGGATTTTTTCATCTTGTTCCCCGCAAAAACGGCCACGCAACTTCTGCATGCTACAGCCCCTGTAGCTACCGATAGTCCCGTGATAACCAACACATTCCATTCACATAGCCCGCAATCGTTCAAGCAGCCGGTAAAATATACCGACAGGCTTGATACTTGCCTGACCCAACACAGGAGACCATCGTGAACAGTCCAATAAAATTGCCCTACGCCCGCCCCGGAAGACGAATGGGCTTGCTGATGGCCACGTGTACGTTGGCGTTATCCAGCATGGCCGCCATAGCGGCCCCGGCCAATCACCCCCCGGCCAATCACCTCATCGAAAAACGCATCGAGAGCGACAATGCCGCGACGGAAGATTTTGCGAACACCACGCTGCAGCAACGCATCGAGCTGCGCAAGAAGAGCAAGGCTCACTGGCGCGATCCACCCACTGGCGACCGAACTTCCAGCCCCAAGCGCAGCCGTGATGCTGCCCAGCAAGCCCCGGCTGAAAAAGGCTCCAGCCGGGACACCAGATAGCGCAGCCTCACCGCCCACTCTTGCCGGATGGCGCTTTCTGGCTGCGTTGGGCATGCTGCTTCCATTGCGTATAGCACTCAAGGCCGCAGAAATGCGCCACATAATCGACCGCCTCGGGAATGATCGCCGCGGATAGCGGCACCTCTTTGCGGCAGATGTCGCAGGATACCTTCCCGATCTCGTTCGAGCCGGTCTCGTCCGGGGTGAGCTTCTGGTTCACGATGCGCCTCCTCTGTTGAGTTATGGCACCATCAGCCTAGCGAGATTCCGCCTCCAAAGCAAGCAACTATGCGGCGAGCTCGGCCCACAAATCATGTGCATCGGAGTCGATAATCGTCACCTGCACGAAATCGCCGACGTTCAATTCCTGACCATCTTCGATATACACCAGGCCGTCGATCTCCGGCGCATCCGCCGAGCTGCGCGCGACCGCGCCGTCTTCATCGACCTCATCGACCAGCACGGTGATGGTCTTGCCGATCTTGCGCTGGAGACGTTGCTCGCTGATCTCCTCCTGCAGCAACATCAGCCGTTCCAGACGCTGCTGTTGCACCTCGGGCGGCACGTGATCGGGCAATGCGTTCGCCACCGCGCCTTCCACCGGCGAATAGGCAAATGCGCCGACGCGATCCAGCTGCGCCTCCTTCAGGAAATCCAGCAGCTCTTCAAACTCCGCTTCGGTCTCGCCGGGAAAGCCGACGATGAAGGTGCTGCGCAATGTCATCTCGGGACAGGTCTCGCGCCATTGCTTGATGCGCGCCAGCACGTTCTCGCTGCTGGCCGGGCGCTTCATCAGCTTGAGGATGCGCTGGTTGGCGTGCTGGAACGGGATGTCCAGATACGGCAAAACCTTGCCCTGCGCCATCAGCGGTATCACTTCGTCCACATGCGGATACGGATAGACGTAATGCAGGCGCACCCAGACACGCTCACCCTCGGGCGTTTTCAGCTCGCCGAGCGCGGCCGCCAGCTCGGTCATGCGCGTCTTCAGCGGCCTGCCCTCCCAGAAGCCGGTGCGATATTTCACGTCCACTCCGTATGCGGAAGTGTCCTGCGAGATCACCAGCAATTCCTTCACGCCCGATTTGATCAGGCTCTGCGCCTCCTGCATCACGTCGCCGACCGGACGGCTGACCAGGTCGCCGCGCAAGCTGGGGATGATGCAAAAAGTGCAACGATGATTACAACCCTCGGATATCTTCAGATAGGCGAAATGTTTGGGCGTCAGGCGTATGCCCTGCTCGGGCACCAGATCCATGTAGGGATCGTGCGGCTTGGGCAGGTGCTGATGCACCGCCTCCATCACCTCGTCGGTCGCATGCGGGCCGGTAACGGCCAGCACCTTGGGATGAGCCTGCTGCACCACATCGCCCTTCGCCCCCAGGCAGCCGGTGACGATCACCTTGCCGTTCTCCGCCAGCGCTTCGCCGATCGCATCCAGCGACTCGGCCACTGCGCTGTCGATGAAGCCGCAGGTGTTGACCACCACCAGATCGGAATCCTGATAGCTGCCGGAGATCAGGTAACCCTCCGCGCGCAGACGGGTCAGGATATGCTCGGAATCGACGGTCGCCTTGGGGCAACCGAGGGAAACAAAGCCGACTTTCGGGATGGTGTTATTCATTGCGGACTTTCATTGCTTATTCGGCCACCAGCAGCTTGACCAAGAGTATCGAGGACACACCCAGTGCGATCAGCACGACCTGCTCCAGCGTATCGCGCAGCTGGGCGCGTTTATGCAAACCCGGAATCAGGTCGGCCACCGCGACGTAGATCATGCTGGCCGCCGCCATGCCCAACAGCGTCGGCACGACGCTTTGCATAGACTGCAGCGCGAAATAGGCCAGCACCCCGCCCGCCAATGTAGCTAGGCTGGACAGCAGATTGACCAGCAGCGCCTGCGCCTTGCTGTAGCCGGAATGCAGCAGGATCATGAAGTCGCCGACTTCCTGGGGTATCTCGTGGGCGATGATCGCCAGCGCGGTGACGATGCCCAGATTGATATCGGTCATGAAAGCGGCGGCGATGATGATGCCATCGACAAAATTATGGAAGGTATCGCCGACCATGATCATCGTGCCGCTGCGGCCATGCGCACCGTGCTGTGCAGCCGCGTGTTCATGCGGCTCGTGCACCTCGCACTGGTCGTGGTGGCAGTGGCGCCACAGCAACAGCTTCTCCAGCGTGAAGAACAGCAGGATGCCTACCAGCACCGTTCCGCTGATCGCGGCGGCGCTGCTGCTGCGCTCCATCGCTTCCGGCAATATCTCGATGAAGGCCGCGCCCAGCAACGCGCCGATCGCATAGCTGACCAGCGCATTGACCCAATGCGCGCGCGCATTCAACGCGAACAGCGCCGCGCACAACACGCTCAGCACACCGCCAATCAGGCTGGCGACGATGATCCACAACAGGACGGACATGGGAGAGGTTCGAAAACGGAACGGGTTCGCAAAATCAGGGGGCGCGATTATAACGGATTAGCCGCCCGCCGGCCCGCCTGAAATCGTCTGGCGCATCCGGTGGAAGCGCTCGACAAAAGCGGCGAACGCATCGGCTTCGATCGCGGCACGAATGTCGCGCATCAGATCCTGGTAGTAATGCAGGTTGTGGATGGTATTCAGCCGCGAGCCGAGTATCTCGCCGATACGATGCAGGTGGTGCAGGTAAGCACGGGTGAAATTGCGGCAGGTATAGCACTGGCAATCCTGATCCAACGGGCGCGTATCGAGCCGGTACTGCGCATTCTTGATCTTGATGTCGCCGTAGCGGGTGAACATCATGCCGTTGCGGGCATTGCGCGTCGGCATCACGCAGTCGAACATGTCTATGCCCTGCGTCACCGCCGCGACAATGTCTTCCGGCGTGCCCACGCCCATCAGGTAGCGCGGCTTGTGCTGCGGCAACCTGGGCGCGGTATGCTGCAGGAGGCGCAGCATGTCTGCCTTGGGTTCGCCGCCCGACAGTCCGCCGATCGCATAACCGTCGAAGCCAATCGACTCCAGCCCGGCCAGCGATTCGTCGCGCAGCGTCTCGTACATGCCGCCCTGCACGATGCCGAACAACGCGTTGGGATTACCCTCATGCGCGGAACCTCCATCATGTGCCAAACGGGACCGCTCAGCCCAGCGCAGCGACATGCGCATCGAGTCGGCCGCCTCGCGCTCGGTCGCCGGATACGGTGTGCATTCGTCGAAGATCATCACGATGTCGGAATTCAGCACGCGCTGGATGCGCATCGACTCTTCCGGGGTCAGGAACAGCCTGTCTCCGTTCACCGGCGACTGGAATTTCACGCCCTCCTCGGTGATCTTGCGCAACGCCCCCAGGCTGAACACCTGAAAACCGCCTGAATCGGTCAGAATCGGGCCATCCCAGCCCATGAATCGGTGCAAGCCCCCATGCGCCGCTATCACATCCAATCCCGGACGCAGCCACAGATGGAAGGTGTTGCCCAGCACGATGTGCGCATCGATCTCATGCAACTCCAGCGGACTCATCGCCTTCACCGTGCCATAGGTGCCGACCGGCATGAACGCCGGGGTCTGCACCGTGCCGTGCGCCAGCGTCAATTGGCCGCGCCGCGCCGCGCCGGATGTTTTATATAAAGTAAATTCCATTATTCTTTCTTGATTGACTATTTCATACGAACCATTGCTACCCACCACTTACCACCAACTACTTTCCACTTCCCATTTCAATCAACATCGCATCCCCATAGCTGAAGAAGCGGTATTCCTTTTCGACTGCATGCCGGTAAGCCGCGAGCATGTTGGTCATCCCGCCGAACGCGCATACCAGCATCAGCAGCGTGGATCTGGGCAGATGGAAATTGGTCAGCAACACATCCACCACACGGAAGCGGTAGCCAGGAGTGATGAAGATGCGCGTCTCGACGCTGCCCGGCTGCAATGCGCCATGTTGTGCCGCGCTCTCCAGCGCGCGCAGGCTGGTCGTGCCCACCGCGATCACCCTTTTTCCTGCCGCGTGTGCCCGCGTAATCGCATCCACGGTCTCTTGCCCGATCTGATAGCGTTCGCTGTGCATCGCGTGCTCGTGGACATGTTCGGCGCGCACCGGCTGGAACGTACCCGCACCGACATGCAGTGTGACATAAACAATGCTTGCCCCCTTGTCGCGCAAGGCTTGCAGCATTGCCGTATCAAAATGCAGACCCGCCGTGGGCGCCGCGACCGCGCCCGCCTCGCGGGCAAACACCGTCTGGTAGCGCTGTTCATCCTCGCCATCGGCCGCATGCGTGATATAGGGCGGCAACGGAAGCCGGCCGTGGCGTTCCAGCAAAGCCAGCACCGGTTCGTTTCCGGCGAAACGCAGATGAAAGAATTCGCCCTCCCGCCCCAACACCTCGACTTGCAGCGCATCGCTCAATATCAGCCGGCTGCCCGCCCTGGGTGACTTGCTGGCGCGCACCTGTGCCAGCGCCTCGTGCTCATTCAATATCCGTTCAACCAGCACTTCGACCTTGCCGCCGCTTTCCTTGCCGCCGAACAAGCGCGCCTTGATCACACGCGTATCGTTCAGCACCAATACATCGCCTGCATCGACCAGCTCCAGCAAATCGGCAAACTGCCTGTCTTCCAGCAAGCCGCGATGCGCATACAACAAGCGGCTCGCGCCACGCCGCACTGGCGGGTGCTGGGCGATCAGCCTCTCGGGCAAATCAAAATCAAATTCTTCAGTACGCCGCTTCGCCGGGGTGATGGAACTGGTAGACGTGCCGGACTCAAAATCCGGTGCCAGAGATGGCGTGGGGGTTCGAGTCCCCCCCCCGGCACCACAATTCAAGTCGCAAAATTGCTGTCAACCGACTAACCAGATGGCGCGTTATGGATTCCGACACGTAGTGTCATAAACGTTTATCAATCTACATATTGGAGTTCATAATGAGCAAACTGTTGTCCGCATTGATCGCTGCTGTATTCGCTGCTGCTTCCTTCTCCGCTGTTGCTGCTGACGCAGCCAAGGCTGCTGCTCCTGCTAAGGCAGAAGCCAAGGCAGAAGCTGCTGCTCCTGCTGCCAAGGAAGAAGCTGCCAAGCCAGCAAAGAAGCACAAGAAGGCAAAGAAGGCTAAGGCTGAAAAGGCTGAAGCAGCTGCTAAGTAATTAGCACCCGCTTAGAGAAGGCAGGGGCGACCCTGCCTTTTTTTGTTTTTGCAGAAAGAAAATGATCTGGAAACCCAACGTTACTGTCGCCGCTGTCATTGAGCGCGATGGGAAATTTCTGCTGGTAGAGGAGCAAACCTCGCAGGGGGTACGCTTCAATCAGCCCGCCGGACATCTGGAAGCCGATGAGTCGCTGGTGGCTGCGGTCACGCGCGAAACCCTGGAAGAGTCGGCCTATCACTTCGTGCCCCAGCATCTGCTCGGCATCTACCGCTGGCATTCCGACATATCCAACACCACCTACTTACGCTTCGCTTTTACCGGCACTATCACCGGTCACGAACCCGAACGGCGGCTCGACAGCGGCATCCTGCAGGCAGTATGGCTAACACCGGATGAAATTCGTGCCACCCAGGCGCGCCACCGCAGCCCGCTGATCCTGCGCTGTGTCGAGGATTACCTGGCGGGCAAACGCTATCCACTCGACCTGCTGGTGCACTATGACTAAGCGCGTCGTGGTCGGCATGTCCGGCGGCGTGGATTCCTCGGTCACCGCACTGTTGCTGAAACAACAGGGGTATGACGTGATCGGCCTGTTCATGAAGAACTGGGAGGATGACGACGACGCCGAATACTGTTCGACACGCCAGGATTTGCTGGACGCCGTGTCGGTTGCCGACACCATCGGTATCCCGATCGAGGCGGTGAATTTCGCCAGCGAGTACAAGGAGCGTGTGTTCGGCTATTTTCTGCGCGAATATCAGGCAGGACGCACCCCCAACCCGGACATCCTGTGCAACTCCGAGATCAAGTTCAAGGCGTTTCTCGACCACGCGATCCAGCTTGGTGCCGACACCATCGCCACCGGGCACTACGCGCAGGTGCGCGAACGGGACGGCCTGTTCCAGCTGCTCAAGGCAAAAGATCACAGCAAGGATCAGAGCTACTTCCTGCATCGGTTGAATCAGGCACAACTCAGCCGCGCGATGTTCCCGCTCGGCAAACTGTTGAAATCCCAGGTCCGCGCGATCGCCGAGCAGCATGGCCTGTCCAATCACGCCAAGAAAGACAGCACCGGCATCTGCTTCATCGGAGAACGCCCATTCCGCGAATTCCTGAATCGCTATTTGCCCACCCAGCCCGGCGAGATGCGCACGCCCGACGGCAAGGTGATAGGCCAACACATCGGCCTGTCGTTCTACACCATCGGCCAGCGCCAGGGTTTGGGCATAGGAGGTGACAAGGAATCGACCGGCGAACCCTGGTTCGTCGCGGGTAAGGACATCGCGAACAATCGTCTGATCGTGGTGCAGGGGCACGACCACCCCGCCCTGCTGAGCAACCGCCTCACTGCGCTGGACAGCCACTGGATCAGCGGCACAGCTCCGCTGCTCGAACATTCCTATGCAGCCAAGACGCGCTACCGCCAGGCCGATGCGCCCTGCCATTTCACGCATCTGGCCGGAGACCAATGCACCATCGCCTTTGAACAGGCGCAATGGGCGGTCACACCGGGGCAGTCGGTAGTGGTCTACGACGGGGAAATCTGCCTGGGTGGTGCGATCATCGAACAAGGCAGCAACTGATTCGCGTAAAATGCACGCTTTACGATTCAAGGTATTGCCATGACCACGCTCACCCAACTCACCGCCCTCTCCCCTCTCGATGGTCGCTACGCCGGCAAGCTAGACTCCTTGCGCGATTACTTCAGCGAATTCGGCCTGATCCGTTTCCGCGTGCTGATCGAGATCGAATGGCTGAAGGCGCTCAGCGCACAGAGCGACATTCCGGAGATCGCACCATTCTCCGCCGCAACGGTCGCGCAACTGGATGCGATCAATGCG
>JACPVZ010000006.1 GCA_016197305.1 Nitrosomonadales bacterium
CATTGATCAGATAAATGCTTTTTCCATAAAATATCTTCGCACGATTTAAGCCTGATAAAGTGCGATTGCGCAAGGCCGAGTCCAGCAACATACCAACCCATGCGCTCGGCAATTTACATTCGCCTTTTAAATGACAGGTCGTTAGGCTCAGCAATTTATCGCTGGTAATCGCAGCATAGGGCGCATGTTCAAGCCGTAATGACAATTCATCAACCCATGCCGCCTCAACCTGTTTCCCTCGTCTTGCGCTCGACATGATCAAACCTGTCAAACCGGCGATATCGTTTTTATCAAGTTGCGCGGCATGTTCAAAACGCTGCAGCGCAAGATGGTAATACTCATCATTCGCTTCAGGTGTGGCGGCAATAAAATTATCGTAGACGTAGCCTAACTCAATATTGGCTCTTACAGAATTTGGATGGTGATTGAATTCCGCCAAAGCGAAATCATAGGGATTTGCCCACGCGGTTGCACGCGAAAATGTGCCAAAAGCAAACATCAAAATCAGCAGGAAGGACGCAGCCCGCCTCAACAGCAAAGATTTCACATGAAACACAGGGTGCAACAGGTAAAAAAACATCGCCAGCACAATACCGTACATGGGCAAATAATTGCGATGCTCGTAAGCGATATCAAGCGGATATATCGTAGATTCAAGCGCATGGCCAACAACGAAAAACCCAACACCAAATGCAACAAGAGGCGCTTTCTTTCTCAGCCATACCGCCAGCACACCAAGCACCACCAGTCCAATAGCTGCGAATATTGTACTGACAGGCTGCAACAGTCCATGCGAGACAGGAATGTCATCGTGATACAGTCCCATTTGTGCGGTATTGGGCAACACGATTTGCCCCATGTAAAACCACAACACCCTCGTTTCAGTCATCAGTCTTTCGAACAAGCCAAACCCGCGGTTTGCATATCCGGCCAATAGCCAATCTGAGTGGATTGCAACATAGCTCAACGCGACGGCGACAGGAATGAGCACCGAAAGCGCGTAGAAACCTATCAGGAAGCGGCGTGCGGAAAGTTTTTCGGTATGCCAGGTAAATAAAGTGACCTCTGCAACCAGCATCAACAGCGGCAGCAACACGCCGCTTTCCTTGCTGAGTGCGGCCAATGGCGTGAACAACAGCAGGCTCGCCAGAATCACCAGCGCACCGCTTTTTCCGTCATACAGCCGCGTTCTGCCCCAGATAAAAACCACTAGGCCCCAGATGCTGAACAAGGCCGACAGGCTGGTCATGCGCTGCACGACGTACAGCACGCTGGTGAGAGTGAACGGATGCAACAACCACGCGGCGGCCACGGCCAAGCTCATCCACTGCGCGTGGCTGGCGGACAGACTAGGCTCGAAACGCTTGCGGTAAAAACTCAGCAACAACCCGGTCAGGATAAAAATACCCACCCCGTTAAACAGATGGATGAGCAGATTGGTCAGCTTGAAGTAATACGGATCCAGCCCGGCCGCATAATAATTGGCCGCGAAGCTCAGCATGCTGAGAGGGCGCTGCAACGGACCACTAAAACCGGAAAAGGCTGCCGTCTTCAAAGAGTCAATATCAAGGCTGTTTGTCGCGATATCCGAGTTGCGGGTGATATTGGCGACATCATCGAATACAAAGGCACCATGCAATCCAGGCCAATATACCAATACGGCTACGATACATACCGCTAACACCCCAAAAAAAGGCAGTACAATTCGCATGCCAAATATCCGTTTAATTAAAAAGCGGTATGAACTGCCAAGGGTTCAATGAAAAAAGGGGCCATCAGCCCCTTTTTTCGTGACACTCAAACCGGCCTATTAGCTCTTAGGCAAGTACTTTGCACCCGTACCTGAAAAACCGCCGGTGCCACTAATGGTCCATTGCATGCCGCTACCCGCAGTACAAGCACCTGTATAAACAACGGCACCAGCTGCAAGAGAACCGATCGCGCCATAAGTAATGGTCACTGTAGGGCCTGCTCCATCCGCAGTCACCTTGGTCACATATTTTCCCGTGATCGAAGTATCCTGGGACAAGCCCAGCGTACCATTAGCACCAGTCGCATTGTCGCCAGCAGTAGCCAACGTCCCCTCACTGCAGGCTACACCCATCGCAGTCAACGCAGGACTGGCCAAGCTTGGCCCCTCTTGCACCTTGGCCTTGATGGTGTAGTCCTGATAAGCAGGGATCGCCACTGCGGCCAGGATACCGATGATCGCAACCACGATCATCAATTCAATCAGGGTAAAACCTTTTTGTACGTTTTTCATGTAAAGCTCCTATCTATCGTTAAACACACACGACGTGTGTCGCTGCACTAAAAAGCAATAGCCATGCCAAATAAGCAACACCCTGTTTTAAAACCATATAACTCAACATCCTGTCGCCCCCTCACGGACTTTTTTCACCAAAATTCGTCAGCCTGGTGACAAATTTCGTCAGCTTTGTTGGGTTGAATTCAGGCCGCTAACCGGGATTCACGCCGGGAATCTTGCTCAGATCCACTTCGTCTATCTGCTCGGGCGCGAGGAATTTTTTGGCGTATTCGAGATAGACCTTTTCGCGGATGAACACATCGAACAGGTCGGGGTCTATGTGTCCGCCCAGCTTGAACTTGCCCAGGATATGCAGCGACTCGGTCAGCGTCTTGCCCAGCTTGTAGGGGCGGTCCTTGGCGGTCAGCGCCTCGAAGATATCGGCGATGCCCATCATCCGCGCCTGCACCGACATCTGCTCGCGCGTCAGCCCGCGCGGGTAGCCCTTGCCATCCATGCGCTCGTGATGACCGCCGGCATATTCGGGCACGTTGGCCAGGTGCCTGGGCCAGGGCAGCGACTCCAGCATCTTGATCGTGACATCGATGTGATGGTTAATGATCTCGCGCTCGGCCGCAGTCAATGTCCCGGCGCGTATCGTCAGGTTCTCGACTTCGTTGTCGCTGAGGAAGCCGGCCTGCTTGCCGCTGACATCCTGCCATTGATAGGTCGCGATCCGGCGCACGCGCTGCTGCGCCTCCTCCTGCATCGCTTCGCCGCCGATGTTGCATTGCCGCAGGAATTCGCGGTCCTGGTCGAGCTGCGCGATGCGCGCTGCATACTCGGCGCGGATCTCGTCCGCACTGCGCCCGCGCTGATCCTCGTGCAGCGCGCGCAGCATCGCGATCTCCGCATCGCGCTTGAGCACCTCGAAACGCGTATCCACGAGATGGATCCGGTCGAACAGGGTGTGCAGCTTGGTCGCCTTGTCCACCACATGCACCGGCGTGGTGATCTTGCCGCAGTCATGCAACAGACCCGCGATCTTCAGTTCGTGCCTGTCCTTGTCGGTCATCACGAAATCCTTGAGCGGCCCGCTGTCGGTGCGGTTGACCGCCTCGGCCAGCATCATCGTCAACACCGGCACGCGTTCGCAATGACCGCCGGTATAGGGCGATTTGTCGTCGATCGCGGTGTTGATCAGCTGGATGAACGCCTCGAACAACTCCTCCAGCTGCGCGATCAGACGGCGGTTGGACAGCGCGATCGCCGCCTGCGAGGCCAGCGATTCGACCAGCTGCTGATCGTCGCGCGAGAACGGCACGATGGCGCCGCTCGTCCTGTCCTTGGCGTTGATCAGCTGCAGCACGCCGATCACCTCGTCCTCGTGGTTCAGCATCGGCACGGTCAGGAAAGACTGCGAGCGATAACCGGTCTTGGCGTCGAATTTCTTCGTCCCGGAAAAATCGTAGCCTTCCGCGGTATATGCATCCGGGATGTTGACCGTCTCGCTGCTCAACGCGGCATGGCTGACCACCATCGCATGGATGGGCTCGCCGGCCTTGTCGTATAACTGGATGGGATAAAAAGTGATCGGCACGCCGCTGGTGCCGCCCATCGCAATCTTCAGGGAATCGGTGCGCATGATCTCGAAGCGCAGCACCCGCTGCTCCGGCTCATGCAAATAAAGCGTGCCGGCGTCGGCGTTGGTGATGCGCTTGGCCGCCACCAGAATCGTTTCCAATCGTTAGTCGCAAGTGGCGAGCAACTGCAAGTGAGGCAGGTTTTCCCACTCATCACTATCCGCATTTATTTGATACACACGGCGCGAATCTGATGCATGTCGGTGATGCCTTGCAACACCTTCTCCATACCGTCCTGCTTCAGGGTATGCATGCCATCCTCCAGGCAAATGGCCAGCAGCTCGGCGACCCGCGCATGTTCCTGGATCGCCTTCTTGACCGCATCTGTACCGATCAGCAGCTCATGCAGGCCGACACGGCCCCGATATCCGGTGCCGGAGCATTTTTCGCAGCCCACCGGTTCATACAGCGTAAACTGACCCTTGTCGTCGGCAAAAAGTTTCACCCACTCCGCATAAAGTTTTTTGGTCTCGCCCGCGGGGTCTTTCTTCCAGGCCGCGGTATTTTGCAGTTCAGCGCTGTATTCGACGAGCAATGCCTTCATTTCATCCGGAGTGGCGATGTGCGGTTTCTTGCAGTCGCCGCACAGGCGCTTGCCCAGCCGTTGTGCCAGTATGCCCAACAGCGCATCGGCGAAGTTGAACGGGTCCATACCCATGTCCAGCAGACGGTTGATCGACTCCGGCGCGCTGTTGGTGTGCAACGTGGCGAACACCAGGTGGCCGGTCAGCGATGCTTCGATACCGATGGACACCGTTTCCTTGTCGCGCATTTCGCCGACCATGATCACGTCCGGATCGGCGCGCAGGAAGGCGCGCATGATCGTCGCGAAGTCCAGCCCGGCCTTCTTGTTGATCTGCACCTGGCGCAGGCCCTTCTGCGTGATTTCCACCGGGTCTTCCGCGGTCCATATCTTGGTATCCGGGGTATTGAAGTACTTCAGAATAGAGTGCAGCGTGGTGGTCTTACCGGAACCGGTCGGGCCGCACACGAAAAACAGGCCGTAAGGCTTGGTGACCGTCGCCTTGATCAATTCGTTGTTGCGTGCGGAGAAGCCCATCTTCTCCAGCGGCAGCGGTTCGCCAGAGGCCAGGATACGCATCACCACGTCTTCGACGCCGCCCTGCGAAGGGATGGTCGCGACACGCAGCTCGATGTCCAGCGGGCCGAATTTCTTGAACTTGATCTTGCCGTCCTGCGGCTTGCGTTTCTCGGAAATATCCAGGTCGCACATGATCTTCAGGCGCGTCACCAGCGCATTGCGGTAGGTTGACGGCACTTCGATGTAGTTCAGCAATGAACCGTCCTTGCGCACACGAATCTGGGTTTTCATCTTGCCCGGCCCCGGTTCTATGTGTATATCGGACGCCCCCATCCGGTACGCGTCCACGATGATCTTGTTCACCAGTTTGACCAGTTCGTTATCCGCGGCAGCACTGACGTCGTCCTGACTGACGCCCGCCTCCTCCTCGTCCCCCCCCAGGCTGGACAGCAGGTCGTCCATCGACGACTCATCGGCGGCAAAACCGCCGGTCGCATCCATCGCTCCGCCACCGCCATAGAACAGATCAAGAGTCTGCTTGAACTCGCGCTGCGAGCAGACCTTGAACACCAACCGGCTCTTCGGAAAGATGTTGTTGACCACGCGCGAGGCCTGTATCCGCTCTGGATCGGTGGTCAGGATGATCAGCCCTTCCTGGGTCTCCTCGATCGGAATCCAGTGGCTGCTTTCCACATACTCGCGCTTCAGATTGCGCAACAGGTCGGCGGGCTTGATGCGGTCAGCCTTGTAGGGCTCATAGGCAACCCCGAAGAAACTGGACAGCGCCTTGCCGAGCGCGGGTATCGCGACTTGGAATTCGTCGATCAGCACCTCTTCGATGTCGATGCCCTTGCGCCGCGCGGTGCGGGTGGCCAGTTCGAACTCGGCGGCGGACAGCACCGCATCGGAGACCAGATAGTCGTACTTGGTCTTGACCGTGCTGCTTTGCTGGCGCTGACGCAATGCCACCGCCATGGTTTGCGCCAGCTCCTGTATGCCTTCCTCGACCAGCGGCGAGAACGGCACGCCGGCCTTGTTGTTGATCACCTGGATCACGCCTACCAGCTCGCCATTGGTCGCATCCAGTATCGGGGCCACCAGCATCTGCTTGGTGCGATAGCCGGTACGCTTGTCGACCTCCTGCAAAAAGCGCAGGTGCGAGCTATACGATGCCAGCTCCTGCTCGTCATAGACGTCCTTGATGTTGAGCAGCTTCTTGTGCATGGCCGCATATCCGGCGACGCTCTGCTCCGCGATCGGCAGCTTGAGATCCTTGAACGAGTTCAGTCCGGTCTTGACCTTGGAGACCAGCGAGGCATTGTCCTCGCCGACCACGTAGATCGTCAGCCGGTCGGCATTGAACAGCATGCAGATGTCCTTGCTGACATCCAGCATGATTTCGTCGATGTTGCTGGTGGCGTGTATCTTGTTGGTAACGTGATTGAGGTTCTTGGTGAACTCGAGCTTGATGCTCATCTCACCGGCGTTGCCTGCTGAATTGTTAGTTGCCATTACCGTACTCATTACCGCTCCTATCTCGCCAAACCACTACCGACACACCCGGGAACACCCCACCATCACTCACCCTACCTAATGCTGAGCCGACCTGGGCACCGCCCACAGCCCCCCTGCCAGCACCTGCACGTCATATCCCGCCTGAGCCAGGATGAACGCGGCGACCGCACTGCGCCGCCCGCTCTGGCAATAGGCGATATATTTCTTGTTTTTATCCAGCACCCCGACCGCATTGCGCACATCATTCAACGGCACATTCATCGCACCCGGCAAACGGTCGTAGCGGTATTCAGGCGGATGGCGCACATCCAGCCAGATTGCCCCCCCGGCGACCGCCTGCCTGGCCTGCTCGTAATCGATCTTGTGCAGCAGCGGCTCCTTCAGCAACGCCATGAAATCATTGCGGCTGAGGCGCAGCAGCACACCGTTGGTGCGCATCGTCACGGTCGCATTGCGCTTGCCGCCGGACACCAGCGCCTCCTCGCCGAACACGTCACCGGCCTTCAGGTCGGCAAGCGGCATGTCCACGCCACCGACGCGACGCGTCACCTGGGCGCGCCCGCTATCCAGCAGATAATAGTAATCGCCATCCTCTCCCTCGCGAATAATCACATCGCCGGCCCACACGGCAATCGCTTCGATACGCTGCAACAACGTGCTGACGTTGGCCATCGGCAAATTCGCCAGCGGCCCGTTCTTCAGGTTTTCGGCGCTGAACATGCTGGAATTCAGCAGCCGCTTGACGATCAACGAACCATCCTCGTGAGCGGCCACGCTCGCGGAGACATCGTGCTGCGCAAACTGGTCGAACGTCACCATGCGATCCAGCAATTCGTCGTCGATGCGCAGCAGATGGCTCTCGCACAATGCCGTAGCCGACACGATCTCCGGCTGGCGCTTTCCTAGGGGATGCTTGGCCCATTCAGATCTTGCGCTCACCACCACCCTGTTGCCATCCTTGTATAGCAGCTCGATTTCCCCATCCACCACGTAGACCGCCTGCCCTTGCAGACCATGCCTCACGAACGGATCTTCGCCTTTGGCCACCGTTTCAATATGGCAGTAATCCAGCACCTCGCGCAGGCGCGCAGGCGTAAACGAGGAGATCGGCTCCAACCCGCCCAGGACCTTGATATCGAGTGCAAAAGTCATCGCGCTAGAACTCGAATTCTTGGTTATTCATCAGCATCTTCACGTTCCTGCCATGCCCCCCGTGTTCGATCTGTTTCATCGTCAGCTCCAGCTCGCCGGGCTTCAGGTGGGTGATGAACACCTCGGCATCGCGCTTCAGCTTCTTCAGCTCATCGACCAGCAGGCTCGGGCACAGGTGCTTGGACAGGATCGCCAGCTCCTTTTCGCTGTTTGAAAAGGCGGTTTCAATGATCAGGTAACGCAGATTCCCGATCTGGTTGACCACCTGCCACAGCGCATCGTTGGTCGTCGTGTCCCCGCTGAACACCAGGCTCGCGTTGCCGCTGTCCAGATGGTAGCCGACCGCAGGCACCACATGGTTGGCCGGGACGGCAGTGATTTTGCGCCCCTGCAGCGTAACCGCCTCGCCCAGCTCTATCGCCTGGTAGCGCATGAAGGGAGCATGCGCATTGGGAATCTCGGTGAAATCCGGCCATATCTTCCAGTTGAAAATATGCTGTTTGAGTATCTCCAGGGTTTCATTGGTCGCATAAACGGTCAACGGGCGGTCACGCATGAACCCGACGCTATCGACCATGAAAGGCACGCTGGTGATGTGATCCAGGTGCGAATGCGTGATGAACACGTGGTCGATCACGCTCAGTTCGGTCAGGCTGAGCTCGCCGACCCCGGTGCCGGCATCGATCAGGATATCGTGGTCGAGCAGGAACGAGGTGGTATGCAGGTTGCCACCTATGCCGCCGCTACATCCTAGAATTCTCAGCTTCATCGTTCCGTCAGCTCTTCGTTTCGGTTATTTGATTTGGAACGTGTACACACCATCCCAATCCGCTCCCGGCGGATTTTTCCGGAAATAGGCGACGCGTTCCGCATATATCCGGTACAACGCCGTATCCGGAGACAGGCGCTGCAGATTCATCAGTTGCAGCTCCGCCTGATCCCAGTCCTGCTTGCGGTACAGGCGGCGCACTTCATGGAATAGTTTGATTTCGTCATGAAGCTCCTTGCCGACCTCGCTGATCAAACCGACAGGCTCATAAATCGCCACCGGTTTTTCCTTGCCCTTGACGCGCACATGATCCAGTTCGCGATAGACGAAGTCCGGCGCCGCATTCCTGGTGTTCTCCCCGACAACGATACCCACGCCATATTGCTTGGTGATGCCCTCCAGGCGCGATGCCAGGTTCACCTCATCACCCATCACCGTATAGGCGACACGCACCTCCGAACCCATGTTGCCGACGCTGACTCGCCCGCTATTGATGCCGACGCCGACATGGATCTCCGGCCAGCCGCGCTCCTTGAAATGCGGCTGCAACGCTTTCAACGTGGCCTGCATCTCGATGCCCGCCAGGATCGCCTGACGAGCATGGTCGGGCAGCGGACTTGGCGCGCCCCAGAACGCCATGATGCAGTCGCCCATGTATTTGTCCACCTTGCCCTGATGCCTGGAGACCACCCGCGACAACGGGGTCAGGAACTCGTTCATCAGCTGGCTCAGCTCCTTCGGATCCAGCCCCTCGGAAATCGTGGTGAAACCGCGCACATCGGAAAACAGGATCGTCATCTCGCGGCTCTCACCCTCCATCGACACCACTTGCTCGGGATGTTTGGTAAACTCGTCTACCAGTTCGGTCGGCACATATTTCCCGAACAGATGGGTGATCTGGCGCTTGGTGCGCGACTCGAAGAAATAGCCATATGACATATCCAGCGCGAACAACAGCGCGATCATCACCAGGCTGTTCGCCACCGGCATCAGCACATTACCGTAATGCCAGATCGCCACGCTCATCCCCAGGGTAACTGAAAATGCAAAAACAGAGGCAAGAATAGCCTTGATCGGACTCAGCAACGGCAACACGAAACTGAGGCCGATGCCGACCAGCAACAACCAGATCGCCTCCGCACCGAGCATATAGGCCGGCTTCTCTTTAAGATTCTGGTCGAGTATGCCGGCGATCACATTGGCATGCACCTCGACCCCGGGATACACCTCGGCCACCGGGGTGGCGCGCATATCCAGCAAGCCGGGGGCAGTCGTGCCCACCAGCACGATCTTGCCTTTCAGTTGATCCGGCGCGACGCGGTCATGCAAGACATCGGAAATGGAGATGTACTGAAAACTTCCTTGCTCGCCACGATAGGGTACAAATGTCGCGACATCGGCATCCACCGGTATCTTCAATTTGCCGCCCGCTGTTTCCAGCTCCAGCCATTCCAGGCCGGCGTAGCCGTTGTCCTTGTCCTCTGCAAAACCGGGCAACAGCTTGGTGTTCCCGAGCAGCGTGCGCACCATCGCCAGCGACAACGACTCGTAATACGCCCCATTGTATTCAACCAGCATCGGCACGCGCCGCACTTCGCCATCGGCATCCACCAGCGGATTGAAATGCCCGGCGCTGGCAGCAGCCTGCTGCAATTCCGGCAAATTCGCACCGTAGCCTCCCCATAATGTGAAGGCGATCGGTCGCCCTTTGAAGCTGCCCGCCGGAAAGGTCGGCACAGGCAGCATGCCGGAGACATTATGGTTCTTCCGGTCGGTCAGGTAATAACCCAGCACCACATTACGGTTCTGTATCTTGCTGGCGAACAGCTTGTCGTATTCGAGCTGCGGGCGGATCTGCGCCAGTGTCGACTGGAATCCTGCGTTGTCCCTGAGCTGCTCCTTGGCCAGTTTTTGCAGCACCTTGAGGCCCGAGCTCTCGTCCTTCTCGGCAAATACCACGTCGAAGCCGACCACCGCCGCGCCGTGCCGGTCGAACAGCTTGTCCATCAACAAGCCGAGTTTGTCCCGTCCCCACGGCCAGCGCCCCTCTTCCTTGAGGCTTTTTTCATCGATATCGAGGATCACGATGCGCTGGTCCAGCGTACGCGGCATGGTCAGACGCAGACGGTAATCGTACAGAATCGAAGACAGCTGCTCGACAAACCCCAGCTGGTAGAAACGAGCGGCATTGCCGACGAAAACCAGGACGATCAGCAGGCCAAGCCCAATCAAGATTGCGTTTTTTTTCACGCCGCTCCCTTAAGGCGACTGGACGCAGACAAGCACGCCATGTGCCGCGTCCAGACTGGGGTTATCCCTTGAAATAGAATTCCATCTTGACGCCTGCCAGCTCGATCACATCGTGATCATTCAGCTGATGCGGCTGATCGCTCAGCGTCTGGCCGTTCACCGAAGGATGTATCCCGCCCTCCACATGGGTGATGAAGAAGCCGTGGGGACGCCGGGTCAACACGGCAACCTGCACCCCCGGCTTGCCCAGCGTGGTCAGATTTTTCACCAGCTCAAGCTCCTTGCCCGCATTGGGGCCGGTCAATATCTGCACCACAGCCTGCTGCGCACCCGGTTGCTGAGCTGCCGTCTGACCGGGTTGCGGCTGAGTCACCGGTTTGACAGGCGGCACAGCCGCCGCGCCCGGTGTTTGCGCCTCGAACTTGCCGGTCTTTTCGATCGCCTCGTCGGCCGCGTGAAGGTTGATCTGGGTAGTCGCAAAGCGCCCCGTCCCGTCCGGCTTGCTCGCCCCCGGTTCAGACTGCTTGGCCGGCGCACGCAACACCATGGTCTTTTCAAAATCAGCAGGTGTGGTCTGGCTGACCTGATCGTTGATATATTTCAACTTGTATTTGCCGATCTCGATCAGATCGTTGTTCTGCAAAAAATGCTTTTTGGTCGGCGTGCCGTTCACCTCGAGACCATTGGTGCTGTCCAGGTCCTCGAGGAATGAGTCGTGCAGTATCGTCACGATCGCCGCATGCTCACCGCTGACGGCAAGGTTGTCGATCACGATATCGTTATGCGACTTGCGCCCGATCGTCGTACGCTCCTTGACCAGTGGATATTCCTTGAGCACCGCCCCATCCATGCTGAGTATCAATTTTGCTGCCATAGCCGTGTCCTTCCAGAAACTAGTTTTTTGCCAATTATTTTTTGAACCAATTCATCAATCTGGCCAGCCAACCTGTCGCGGCGGCAAATTCGCCCTTCACCTTGACCAATATCACTGACACGTTATCACGCCCGCCATTATCGTTCGCCGCCTGAATCAACTGGCTAGCCGCAAGCTGTATATTGCCCTGCATCGCATACAGAATGGACTGGATATCCTCATCCTCCACCATGTCGTTCAAGCCGTCCGAACAGAGTAGATAAATATCGCCGACCAGCACATCGTGCACGTGGATCTCCGGCACCACCTCGGCATCAATGCCCACTGCCCGCGTCACCAGATTCTTGTTCTTCGACTGCCGCGCGTCCGCGGCGCTGATCATCCCGCTGTCCAACTGCTCCTGCAACAAGGAGTGGTCGCGGGTGATCACCTCCAACGCCTCGCCGCGCAACCGGTACATGCGCGAATCCCCGACATGCCCCGCCACCAGGCGGTTATCGTAAAACAGGCCGGACACGATGGTCGTACCCATTCCGGCGTATTGCGGCTGGCTTTGCGCCGCATGGAAAATCGAGGCATTGGCCTTCTGGATGTTGTCGCGCAACAGCACCACGCCCAGCTCCTCACCGCTTTCCTCGTCCCTGTCCGTCGGGCTGGCTTCCTGCAAACGATGACTGACCTCGGTCGCCACGACAGAAATGGCGATGCCGCTCGCCACCTCGCCCGCATTGTATCCGCCCATGCCGTCGGCCAGCACCACCAGGCCGCAGGCCGGCTCGCACGCGACGCTGTCCTCGTTGTGCGAGCGTACCATCCCGGAATGAGTCTGGCTGACTATTTCCAGCGCATCTTCAATCTTCATATTTTCCCCTGCAAGCTCGCAGCACATTGGCGCAATGCATCGGCCATCGCCGCGCCGCTTGCATAACGATCCACTTCCTGCTTGGCCAAGGACTTGTTAATAACCGCCACCAGACAAGGCGGCAAATCCGCTTTCACGCTCAAAATATCGGCATGCGGCTCGTTGGCGATGCGGTACATCAATTGCGCCATCGAATCGCCTTCGAACGGCAGCTTACCACAAGCCAGCTGGTACAAACTCACCCCCAGCGAGAACAAATCGGAACTTCCCTGTATCTTCTTGCCCGCCAATTGTTCAGGCGACATGTACGAAGGCGTGCCGAGCACCATACCGGTCTTGGTCTTGCTCGAATCGGTGATGCGCGCGATGCCGAAATCGGTCACCTTCGGCGTATCGGTGTCCGGGTCATACATGATGTTCGCCGGCTTGATATCGCGGTGCACCACATTCTGCTTGTGCGCGTAATCCAGCGCGTCCGCGACGCGCGCGATGATACTCATCACCTTGGGCAACGGCAGCAGATTGTCCGCCTTGGTATAGGGCACCAGGTCCTTGCCTTTCAGGAACTCCATCGCGATATAGGCCAGGTCATGCTCCTCGCCGGCGTCGTAGATCGACACGATGTTCGGATGATTCAAACGGCCCGCCGTTTCCGCCTCGCGGAAGAAGCGCTCTTTGACATCCTGCAGTTCGTCCGCCTCGAACTCCTGGGACAATGCCATGGTCTTGATCGCCACCACCCGTCCAATCTTGGGATCCTTGCCGTAGTACACCACCCCCATCGCCCCCTTGCCCAGCTCCTTTTCGATCTCGTAACGCCCGAGCATAGGCTTGGACACCCCCTCCTTGCCAAGCACCATCGTGCTGGCATTGGTGCGCCCGTTTCCACCGCCGCCGAGAATCACCGTTTCGGACATCGCATGCGCCTGGGTCAGACGCTTTTCGAGATCGCGGAATTTCGGATTGAAGTCGGCCATGTACTTGAATACCGACTCAGCCTTGTTGAACTGGCGCTTACGCTCGAAATCCAGGCCTAGGTTGTACAACACATCCATCAGGCTCTCGTCCATCGGCACCTTGCGGAATTTGTCGAAGGCGATATCCAGTTGCCCCTGCCCCTGGAACGCCAAGCCCAGCATGCGGTTGCTTTCCGCAGAATCGGCATCGGATTTTTGCTTGCCTTTCTCGGTCATCAGGAAGCGCTTGGTAGTCAGCAGCAAGTGTCCCACCAACAGCAACGCGGCGGGCAGCATCAGCTGCAGCCACATTGCCTGCGTAGTCATCAGCACAAAGTGCGCAGCCAGCAACACCACGAACAGCAGGCCGGTGACCAACGCACCCAGCCCCGCGCTCAAGCGCGGCAACAGCAGGATCAGATACAGTGCGATCAGCACGAAGGCGCCAGCCTCCGCGTACAGCGCCCAGCCAGGCGTGATGAAGAAATCGCCCTTGAGTATGCTGGAAACAGAATGCGCCAGCGTCAGGACCGGAGCCATGCCGGCCGATATCGGGGTCACCTGCAGCGTGCCGACTCCGGCCGCCGAGGCGCCGATCAGCACGATCTTGTCGCGATATTTTTCGGCGGGAATCTTGCCGCTCAGCACATCGTAAAAGGAATCCACCGGAAAGGCCGGCCGGCCGGCATTGTCCTTGTAGAAATAGGTGTGCATCTGCAGGGCCGGATCGGTGACGATTTTCTGGCTGCCCAGTTGCACCCCCTCACCCAGATTGACCCGTATGTCCTTGGCCTCCAGATTCAAGCTCTTGGCGGCCAGCATCAGCGACAGCGACGGATAATACTGGTCGAAATAACCGACCACCAGAGGCTCCGTGCGTATCGCGCCATCGACATCCGGGGCGCTGTTCAGATGCCCGATCGCCAAAGCCTTGCTGCCCAGCCTTGCTATCGGGGGCAACACTCCCCGCGCAGGCAACGGGAATGCCCCGGAACCGCCGGAGTCCTGCACGTTCGCCAGACTATTGCGCAAGATGAAATCCGGCAATGCCTTATCGGGTTTGCCCTGCGGATCGCCGAGCTCGAAGAACATCGCCAGCAGCACATCGTTCGCCTTGGCGAGGCTGTCGCTGAGTTTTTGATCGTTATCCAGATTCTGCGCCGCTTCAAGCAGCAGCGCGTTGAGCTGAGCCAATTCAGCCTGATGAGCTGGGTCAGCGGAATCCTTCAGCGTGGAGTTGCCGAGCAGCTCGGCGAGCCTGTAGATATAGCCCAGACCTGCATCGGCCTGAGGCTCGAAGAAGAACGCGGTGTGTCCAATCACCTTGGCGTGGCCGGCGGCCAGCAAATCCACCATCTTTGCGTGTATCTCGCGCGGCCAGGGCCAGCGTCCCAGATTGGCGATGCTCTGATCGTCGATCGCGATCACCGCAACCTTGTCGCTCGGAACTCGTGAAGAGGCAAGCACACCCAGATCGTATGCCTTGCGCTCCAGGCTTTGCATCAGGTCGCTCTTTGCGCCGACGACAAACAGCACCGCGACCAGCAACCCTACAAACCAGTCTTTCTGCCAAAACGACCACTTATTCATCGCTCCCCCTGAAGCCTGTCGCCAAGCGGCTTGCACCGCAGATATTAAGGCATTTCCCGGCAACGCACCACCGCCGGTTTACATGCAAGACCAAGCTCCTGCAGCAATCGGTCACTTGACCAGCAACACCGGGCAATCGACCAGGTGCAACACCTTGCTCACCACCGAGCCCAGCAATATCGCCTGCAATCCTCCCTGGCCGTGCCGCGACATCACGACCTGATCGACGTGGTGTTCACTGACATACTGCGCGATTCCTTCCGCAGGCGTGCCGATGCTGATGTGGTATTCGTAAGGCAGTTTCGCCGCATCCAGCTTGGCTCGCCCCTGCTGCAACGCCGCCATACCCTGCTCGCGGTAGTAATCGTTGATCGTTTCCTGGCTGATGAACAGCTTGACGTTGCCGGTTGCGACCTTCCACTGCACATTCAGCAGCAACAACTGCGGCGGCTGTTTCAGCGCCGCGATGTTGCTTATCACATAGTCCACGGCCCGATCGGCATTGCTCGAACCATCCAGCGGAATCAGTATTTTCATTTCGTCCTCGTCACTTGGTTGCACGGTCTCACTAATGTTTTATGCGCCGGACGACTTGTCGTCTTTCACCACGACTGTTTCATCGACCAGATCAACCACTTTACCCTCCGCCATCTTGCGCAGCGCCAGCCATTTCCCGGTTACCAGCACCAGCACCGCACAGAGCGCCGGAATCAGCCAGTGCAGATAATGCTGCGATTCGAGCAGCGTCTTGAACAATGCTTCGCTGACCAGCATCTCGCCAGCCACATAACCGAGCAGCGCGCCGCCGCCGTAGATGATGAACGGGAAGCGATCGATCAGCTTGAGCACAAGCTGACTGCTCCATGCGATCAGCGGGATACTGACAAGCAGGCCGAACACCAGCAAGGAGACGTTGCCCTTGGCGGCCGCGGCCACGCCCAGCACGTTATCCAGGCTCATCACGAAATCGGCGATGATGATGGTCTTCACCGCGCCGAGCAAGCGCGTGTCGGCCTTGATGTTTTCCTCGTCATGCTCATCTTCGGGCAGGATCAGTTTGATGCCGATCCAGATCAGCAGCAATGCGCCAATCAGCTTGAGGTAGGGCAGCGACAACAAGCCAACGGCAAAAAAAGTCAGCACGATGCGCAGGCCGATTGCGCCGCCCACGCCGTACATGATGCCCTTCCTGCGCTGCGCCTCCGGCAGGTTGCGGCAAGCCAGCGCGATCACCACCGCGTTGTCGCCGGAGAGCAACAGATCGATCACGATGATCTTGAACACATCGACCCAGAACTGGGACGTGGCAAACATTTCTAACATTGGAAACCTTCCTAAATCGGATACTGTTGAGTGGAAAACCCACTCACCACTCTCTAC
>JACPVZ010000038.1 GCA_016197305.1 Nitrosomonadales bacterium
AGGACGGATCGCGTTGATGATGTCGCCGATGATCTGCTCGTCGACCAGAAAATTCTGGCCAAAACGCTTCTTGGCTTGATGGCTCATCGCAAACGACCTCGCTTGCGTTTCGGCGCAGGCTCATATGCATAGCATATGACGCCGAAGCCAAAATGCTTTTTTGCCTTATGCACCACGGCTATGCTCCTGATGCGCCATCTGCGCGGCAAGCCGGAGCGCCTCCAGCAGGCTGCCGCCATCCGCCTTGCCGGTGCCCGCCAGATCCAGCGCCGTGCCGTGATCCACCGAGGTGCGAATGATCGGCAGACCGAGCGTCACGTTCACGCCCTGGCCGAAGCTGGCATGCTTGAGCACCGGCAATCCCTGGTCGTGATACATGCTCAGCACGCAATCGCATTGTGCCAACTTTTCCGGCGTGAACAGGGTATCGGCAGGCAACGGCGCGCTGACATCCATGCCCTCGCCACGCAACCGGTCCAGCAACGGGATCATCACATCGATTTCCTCGCGCCCCAGATAGCCGCCTTCGCCCGCGTGGGGATTCACCCCGGCCACCAGAATACGCGGCCGCGCGATACCGAAACGGCCGCGCAAATCCCGCTCGATGATACGCAACACCTTTTCCAGCAATGGCGCCGTGATTGCCGCCGCGACCTCTCGCAAAGGAAGATGGGTCGTCGCAAGCGCGACGCGCATCCCGCCGCCGACCAGCATCATCACCACCAGGCTGGTGCCGGTTTGTTCGGCGAGGAATTCGGTATGCCCGGTGAACGGTATCCCGGCATCATTGATGATGCCCTTGTGCACCGGCGCAGTCACCATCCCGGCGAATTCACCGGACTGACAGCCTTGTATCGCCCTGCGCAACACATTCAAGACATATCCGCTGTTCGCGGCATCCAGCTCACCGGGATGACACGGTGCGGCGAGCGGCACATGAATGACTGACAGGGAGTGTGAATGCGACTGCTTCTCGCCACTTGCCACTTGCCACTCACCACTCACCATTTCGCGCACTTGCAGCGCGATGCCCAGCTGCGCTGCACGCTGCAGCAACAGATTTTTGTCGGCGATCACCACAAACGGCAATGCCGGTGGCGTCACGGCAAGCTGCACGCACAGATCGGGACCGATACCTGCCGGTTCACCCGAGGTGATTGCCAGAGGCGCTAAAGAAGCGGCCTGATTCACCGGTCAGTTGTGCTCTTCGAGACGATACTCGACAAACGCGCGATCGCGCAGCTGCCGCAGCCAGTCCTGATACAGCTCATCGGACTTGAACGTGCCTATCGCAACCCGCGCCTGCTGGCGTTTCTGTTGTTCGCTGATATCCGCATTGCGGCGTTCGAGGACCTGTATCAAATGCCAGCCGAACTGCGATTGCGCCATCGCCATCATGCCAGGCTGCAGCCTGTCCATCGCCTCCTCAAATTCAGGCACGGTCTGCCCCGGCGACAGCCAATCAAGATCGCCGCCCTGTTGCGCGCTGCCGTCCTGGGAGTAACGCTTGGCCTGCTCGGCGAAATTCGCCCCGCTTTCGATGCGCTGCTTGATTTCCAGCAAACGGCTCCTCGCCTCGCTTTCGGAAACGATCTCGCTGGTCTTGATCAGTATGTGCCGCGCATGGGTTTGCACCACCTGTGGCTCACCGCCACTGCGCTTCTCGATAAGCCGCATGATGTGAAAACCGCTCGGGCTGCGCAGCACCGGCGTATTCTGGCCCGGCTTGAGGTGCTGCAACTCAGCCATGAACAGCGGCGGAATCCGGTCTCCCGGCCTCCAGCCAAGATCACCGCCTTTGAGCGCATCCTTGGCGTCCGAAACACCCGCCGCCACCTGCGCAAAATCGGCACCGCCCTGCAGCTGCCGCAGCGCCAAATCGATCTTGTCCTTTGCCGCCTGGATCTTCTCGGCACTCGCCCGCTCCGGCACGGTCACCAATATATGCGCAAGGTGATACTCCTCGATCCCGCCGCCCAGCTTCGCTTTGTTGGCAAGGTAGCTGTCCACCTCGCTGTCGCCGATCACCAGCTTGCTTTCCACTTCACGCTCGCGCAAACGGGTGGAAATGATCTCGCCGCGTATTTCCTCGCGAAATTTCTTGTAGTCTACCCCTTCGCTTTCAAGCTTGGCGCGGAATTCAGAAATCGACGGAAAGTTATTCTGCTGGGCGATACGTGTAATCGACATGTCCAGCTGTGCATCGTCTACACGTATGCCGCTCTCCTTGGCAAACTGCACCTGCAGCATGTCATTTATCATGCGTTCCAGCATCTGCTTTTCCAGCACATCGGCCTCCGGCAACGGCGTGCCCTGCTTGCGCAGCTGGCGCACCACATCGTCGAGGCGTTCGTTCAGTTCCTGACGGGTGATCACATCGTCGTTCACCACAGCGACCACCGAGTCGATCACCGCCACCTGCTTCTGCGGATCCCGCGACGGCGCCGCCTTGCCAGATTTTTCCTGGGCAGCGTCAGCCGCATAAGCGGGGTTCAGCGCAAACAATGCGGCACACAACATCAAAACGGTTATTTGCATCTTGTTCTTTCTATATGTCAGCGTAATCCCTGCACAGGCTTGCCCGCAGGCTTGTCGTTCATCTTGGTGTAGCCCGGTATGCTTTGCTTGAGGATCTCCAGCGGATCGGAGCCCACCTTGACGAAATCGTTCAGCTCCAGTTGCACGAAGAACCCGGTATTGGTCTGTTGCGCGCCGGTCGTGAAACGCTGCGCGACAAAACGCAATGTCCAGCAGCTCTGATTATACTCAAGCCCGGCGATCGTCTCCAAAACCCGCGCATCCTGCAAGGAATAGTTCCAGCGTGCTACCGCATTCCAACGCTTATAGACCGGCCACTGCGCGGAAATATCCGCCTGGCGCAGGGTGTTGCGCGCGAAGCGATAACCCAGGTTCAGCGCCTTGCCGATTTCGGGCCGATAGCGCGCCGCGACGTTATAGCGCTGGGTATGCCCCTGATTGGGGTCGAACTGGAGCTCGCTGTCCAGCGTCCATGCATCGGTGACGCGCCCGGCAACTGCCAGCAACACATCGGAGCGGTTGGTGCTGGCCGCAGGAGTGACCAGGTTCACCAGCGGCGCGCTGAAACTGAAGCGCTGCCCCAGCGTCAGTTTCAGCCGCTCCAGGCCATTGTCCTGTTCCAGCAATCGCGAGTTCAATGCCAGCGTCACATGATTGGCGTCCCCGACACGGTCGCTGCCAAAGAAACGGTTCTCGGTGAACATCTGGGTAAAACTGAAATCCGCCTGCGCGGAATCGAAGTTGGGCAAACGGCTCTGGTCTTGGTATGGCACGTATACATAAAATGCGCGCGGCTCCAGCGTGTGCAGGTAATTGTTGCCG
>JACPVZ010000092.1 GCA_016197305.1 Nitrosomonadales bacterium
TGGCTCATTGTTGCGATCCTGTCGGCGCTATTCGCACTCTCGGCGTTATACAACGTCGCACAATACAAATATATTTCGATACTTCTCTGCCAGGCAGATTAACCATTCCCTGTTAACGTCCACCACGTTAACAGCGCTCACTCTATCAGCGGGCGCGGGCGCGAGATACCGAATCCCTGCGCCAGGTCGATACCGATTTCCTTCAGCTTCGCGATCGTTTCTTCGCTTTCCGCCAGCTCGGCGATCGTTTTGATGCCCATCTTTTTTGCCACGCCATTGATGGCCATGATCTTGGCGAGATCCACCGAGTTACGCAGCATGCCGAATACGATGCTGCCGTCGATCTTCAAAAAGTCCACCTGGAACCCCTGAATCAAGTCGAACAGGATTCGATCTCGACCGAAACCGCTGATCGCCACGCAACAGCCGCATTGGCTGACCCGCCGCGCAAATTCCGCGACGAGCAGCGCTCTTGATGCCAGTTCCGCGTTGGGAATTTCAAAGCACAACACGGCGCCGCGCACCTGATGCTCGAGCAACGTCAATTGCAGGAATTCCGGGAACCCGGGATCGCCTATCGTCGCACTCGAAATATTGATGAAGAACATCGAATGATCCTGCTTTCCATGCGCCGGATTCTGGTGTGAGGCCCACTCCGTGACGTGCCGGACTACCCACCTGTCCAAATGCTGCATCAGGCCAAACTTTTCCGCCAGGGGAAAGAATGCGCCCGGCGGCATCATGCTTTCCTCTTCCTCCATCAGCCTGATCAGTATTTCATAGTGCTCGGCCTCGCCGGAACCGGCGCTCAGCGGCGTAATCAGCTGGCAGAACAGATGGAAGTTGCCGTTCTCGATGGCTGCCATGATTTGCTTCACATCCGTGCGTCCGGCGATCTGTTCCGAGAAGGAATCGACATACATGTCCTGGACCGCATTGCCGTCCTGCACATGTACGGCCGTCTCGGTGCGGGTTTGTGCGTGCGGCGCAAGCTCGCCGGGCGGATGCACATCGCTGGGTGCAGTGATGTCATTGATCAGCATATGAAATCCGACGACCTTTCCGTTCTCGCCAAATTCGGGGATATGGGCAATGGACAATCGGTAAAACGCCCCGTCCGGCATCTTCTGCGTCCGTTCATAATGCACGGGATGCCCATCCAAGGACTGCCGGACTGCGGTCGCGGTTTCCTGATAAATCCTGGCACCGAGCACTTCGCGCATATGCCGGCCATTGACCTGTTCAGGCCGAAGGCGCAATCCCTCAATGAATGCCCGGTTGCAATATTGGCAGCGCCCCTCGATGTCCACGAAGGCGACCATTGTCGGCAATGCTTCATCAATCAGATGCAGCCGCAGCTTACCGGCGGCATTCGCCTCTTCGGCCTTCTTGCGCAGCTGCGTTTCCCGTTCGAGTTTTTCCTTGAAGCCGCGCAATTGCGCGGTGCGGCGCATCGCGACCCACTCGGCGCGCGTCACACGCGTTGCCTCGGCGAGTATCGCGGCCACCAGTATCCCGTACAAGAAGGTGGTCCATTGCAGACCAAGCTGGGTAAAGTACATCGTAAAAACCAGCGCGGCCGCGGTCGCGACCACCGCAAACGCCGAGATGAATGGCCGGACCACCGTGAATATCCTGCTTACCCGCAATTTGCATCCCTCCCGTGCCATGCTGCAACAGTGACGCAGTCCCGATCGGCGTCATTGTAACCATGCAGGCCTGTTTAGTTTCAGAATTTTGACGCCATGGCAGCGCGCAAAAACCCATGGCAGCGCGCAAAAAACAAAGGGCCGGCATCACGTGCCAGCCCTTCACAGGTATCGAACTTACGGGTCATCCCCGCGGTTTCAGCTCCGCATCACTTTCCTGATTTGCTGGAATTGACGATACGGATCTCTCCGCCCATGAATTTGTGGTTACGGCACACGTAATACACCACATCCGGGGTTTCGGCATTAGGCGTGAAGGTCACCACCCCCTTGTAGGTATAGTTGCCCTGCACTCCGGCGGTCATCGCAGCCTTGCCCCAGCCCACCGGTTTGGCCGCGATATAGAAGTCATGCATGACCCCGGTATCGACATTGAAGGTGTAGGTCTTGCCCCTGACCAGCTCGAGCGTGCGGCCTTGCACACCGTTGATCGCGAACCCCATTGAATCGCCCTGTCCAAAATACGGATGGGTCTTGTCCTTGTTGACCGACACGACGTTGAAGTCATATTTTTCCTGAGCGCCTGCATCGCCGCCATCCGCGGCCTGCACCTGCGCCACTCCGGCCAAAAACAGGATTGCCGCAAACAGTGCGCTACGGATGCTGAATGAATATTGCATGATCTACTCCTTAAAGATTTATTGGTATATGCGCCGCACTACAGTCGGCGCATTATTCATGCAGACATCGGCGCTGACAAGTGCAGTCCGGCCTGCTGCCCCCCGGCCTGGAAATCAGCCGCAATCGCCACGCCCGGCACACACACCAGCTGATCGCCGCAATACATCAGCGGTAATCTTTCGCGCAGCCAGGGAGGGACATGCCGTTCCTGCAATAAGTTCCTCAGCGTGCGCGTCGCTCCGTGGGCATGCGGGCGCAGCACCTATCCGCCGCGCCGCAGCCGCAGCGTCACCGGAGCCTGCTGTAGTTTTTCCAGACCAACACCCGCACCCTGCACCCGCTGGAAATTCAGGCGCGTGTTCAGCGCGGGCCAATCCAGCGCCTGCTCGCCTTGCCAGTCCAGTACCAGATCGCGGTCGAACTCCCCCAGCGCACGCAGTGCATAGGCTGCACCCCGGTATCGGCGTACTTGCCAGCCGCCATATTCGACACACACCTGCGCATCTTCGCAGGCATCGCACAGTTGTTGCAGCATATCGTGCAATTGCACCGCCTGAGGCATAGGCGCGCCCAGGCGGTGCAAAAAATAGCGCAACAGATTCCTCGCGCGAGCCAGGTTGAGCGTACGCAAGGCTGCAACCGCAAGCGCCTCACCCTGTATCGCCTGCGCCGCGTCCTGTTCGGCCAGTTCATCCAGCAGGCCGCCGGCCTCGGCAAAATGCTGTGCGCTGCGCCCCAGCGTGTCGCGATAGGCTGGGAATTTTTCTTCGAGCACCGGCAACACGCGATGGCGCAGGAAATTGCGCGGGTAGTTGTGGTCGGCGTTGCTTTCGTCCTCGATCCAGCGCAACTGATGGGCCGCGGCGTAATCCAGCACCTGCTGGCGCGTGCAATCCAGCAGCGGCCGCAACAAGGCAGGCGAACCGCCGCGCCGGATCAGCAGCTGCATCGCGCTGGCACCGCGCACCCCTGCCCCGCGCAACAACTGCAACAGCACGGTTTCCGCCTGATCGTCTGCATGCTGCGCCAGCGCGACAAAATCGCACCTCTGTCTGGCAAATGCGGCATGACGCAACTCGCGTGCCGCCGCCTCGATGCCGCGCGCGCGCAACGGTGCTATATCGACGTGTTCAACATGCATGGGGATGCCATGCCGGGCGCACAGCTCGCCACAGAAGAATGACCAGGCATCGGCGTTCGGGCTGATGCCGTGATGTATATGCAATGCGGAGAGTTGCCAGGAGAAGCGCGGCGCAAGCTGTTGAAGCAGATGCAGCAACACGACCGAATCGACCCCGCCGCTCAGTCCTACCAGAATCGAGCAATGTGCCGGCAGCAGCGGTGCGATCCGTTCCGCTACCCGGGCGGATAGCGGGCAATCAGCTGAGCTCGACTTCCTTGAACTTGCCATAACTCATCAGACGAGTGAAACGATCTTGCAGCAAGTCCGCGGTCGGCTTGTTCTGTACGGTTTTGAGCGCATCCTGCAGCGCCTTCTTGACTGCCTGCATGGTCGCGGGATAGTCGCGATGCGCGCCACCGAGCGGCTCGTTGACGATCTTGTCGACCAGGCCCAGCACCTTCAGGCGCGTCGCGGTGATGCCCAGCGTTTCGGCCGCATCCGAGGCCTTCTCCGCGCTTTTCCACAGGATGGAGGCACAACCTTCCGGCGAGATCACCGAATAAGTGCTGTATTGCATCATCAGCAACACGTCGCCGACCGCGATCGCCAATGCGCCACCGGAGCCGCCCTCGCCGATCACGGTACAGATGATGGGCACGCGCAGCTCGGTCATCTCGTACAGGTTACGCCCGATCGCCTCGGACTGCCCGCGCTCCTCCGCGCCGACACCTGGGTAAGCGCCCGGCGTGTCGATGAAGGTCATGATCGGGATGCCGAACTTCTCCGCCAGGCGCATCAAGCGCATCGCCTTGCGATACCCTTCCGGACGCGGCATGCCGAAGTTTCGGACGATCTTCTCCTTGGTGTCGCGCCCCTTCTGGTGGCCGATCACCATCACGCTCTGGCCGTTGAACCTGGCCAATCCGCCCACGATCGCCTTGTCGTCGGCAAACGCGCGGTCGCCGTGCAACTCCTCGAAATCGGTGAACAGATGCTCGATGTAATCGAGCGTATAAGGACGCTGCGGATGACGTGAAACCTGCGATATCTGCCAGGGCGTGAGCTTGGCGTAGATATCCTTGGTCAGCGCCTCGCTCTTCTTCGACAGACGCCCTATCTCATCGGCGATGTCCAGCGCGGAATCATCCTGTACGTAACGCAGCTGCTCGATCTTGTCTTCCAGTTCGGCGATCGAACTCTCGAAATCCAGAAATGATATTTTCATGTTTGGCCCTTACTGATATGACTGCTGGCTGGCGCTGGCGAACAGCCAGCCGGGCAGGCGTCCTGTGCCCCGACAAACAAGCTTTCCAGCCATTGCGGACAAGTCATTGGTTATAAAAATCGGCGCGATGATACTACAAAGCGAAGAATCGTTTGATGGTTGCCAATATTTCGTTGTGCTGGTGGTGGATCGCCTTATCCAGCGCGGCCTCGTCCAGGTTCTGCAACGCACTGTCCAGCTGCGCGCGCCGGGTCACCAGCACGTGGGAAACTTCGTCGGCGATACCGGGACGCGCCAGCAATATCTCCTCGAATGCTTCCTTGTCGAGGCGGTAGCACTCCACGTCGGTCTTCGCGATCACCGATGCCACCCGCGGCGCGCCGGTCATCAGGCTCATTTCGCCGAAGAAATTGCCTTTACCCAGCACATTCAGGATGCGTTTCTCGCCATTCCCCCCTTCCAGATAGACCTCGGCCTCGCCATTGATGATGATGAACAGCCAGTGCTGCGCGGGCGTGCCCTGCTTGGCGATCACGTTACCCTTGGCAAACGGCGCATATTTCAGGCGTTCGGCGAGCTTGCGCAGCTCATCGTCGGTCATCTGGGCGAACAATTCCACGCGCTTGAGGGTCTTGATGCGCAGCAGCAGTTCGCGCTGATACACCGTCTCCTCGTATTTCTCGTTTTCCTTGATGAAGTGGACGTTCTGCTCCTCTACGGTCAGCTTGATCCCGGCACGCTCCAGTGCGGTATAGACATGCCAGCGTATCGCCGCATCGGTCGGATCGTCCGCCATCAGGTCGGTCAGCCAGTAACGCAACGCATAGCGCGCGCAGCCCTTGTCCATCTCCATCAACACGCAACTGGGCGGAGGAGTCTTCGCCACATTGTTGATCTCCGCCTGCAATATGGCGTTTTCCACCGCGCTGACCACCCGGGTCGGCGTGGTGCCCAGGCCGACGTTGAACCACACCCAGCGCCGCCACTGCACCGGCTGGTCGGTGCGCCGCCCCAGCACCAGGAACTTGTTCTTCATCAACTGGCTGTTGGGAAACACCACCGTCTCCCAGTTTCGCGTCTCCACCAGCGTGGAGCGCCAGCGGATATCCACCACCTTGCCGGCGATGTCGTCCACCTTGATCCAGTCGCCGATCTGTATCGAGTTGTCCAGTTGCAGCGCCAGACCGCCGAGGATGTTGCCCAGCGTGTCCTGCATCGCGAATGCCACTACCGCTGTGATCATCGCCGACGTCGCGACGATGCTGCCCAGGTCCAGCCCGGCATAACGCAACCTCACCAACCCCCATGCGATATAGCCGATGATCACGAAAAGGTCTTCGGCGATGCGCGGCGGCTTGATGCTCCTTAACATACGGTGTAGATGGAAATCAGTGCAGTCGGCATTTTACACCACCGAGTATTCGGCCAGCGTTTTGCTGCGCCTCCAGAACGCCCAGGTGTCGCCGCGCGTCAGGCTCACGCGGCGGATGCCGTCTCCGCTCAACACCTCGATCTGCATCTGCTCGATGTCCCCGCTGCGCAACGCCTGCCACAGCGGCACCGCATAGCCTGATTCAAAGCGCTGCAAGGCCGCACGCCAGGCTTCCAGATCACCGGCCTGCAACGCCCGGCGCAAAGCCGCCCACACCAGCAATTGCCGATCGCAGCCCGATTCAGGCCGCCACCGCTCAGGCCAGGCGGAACAGGAAATACCTGCCGAGGCTGCAAACATCCTGGCCAGCAATTCGTCGGTAGCCACACAATCGCAGGACGGCGCGACGCCATCGCCTGCCGCCCCGCCCCCCCACAGCCACAGGCTGTTGACCGGCAATGCCCCGCGCGCCTCGCGGGCGTCGTTCAACGGATGCGAAAACAGCAGCATCTGGATCTCGTTGAATATCTGGTGCCAGCGTGACGCATCCGTCCCGCCGGGCAACATGCCGCGGATATTGCGCCCGTTCGCCTGTGACAGTGGCACGCAGGAGATGTCCGGCAGGCGTTCCAGCGCCAGATACCAGCGCAGCGGGTGCGGCGCATGGAACGTCATCCCCTGCCCGGAAAAATATTCGTTCAGGCTGCGACAGAATTGCGCGGCCTCGTCGCCGTCGATGTCATCGCAGTCCAGCAACAGCATCTGGTCGCGCTGCAGGCGCAGGTGCGCCGGCGTGGCACACAACCATGCCCCCGCCTGCTGTTGCAGCAGACCATCGAATGCCGCGGCGAGCGGCGCGACCGGTGCATCGCCCCGATGGCGCACGCCGAACAGCTCGCACAGACAGTTTTCCAGTGGCGCCGCTTCCAGCATTTCGCTGTGTCCGCGCGCCAGCAGCTTGCGCAATGCCGGCAAATGCAGATCGGCACAGACCTCGGCGGCAAAGTCTTTGGGCAGGAATAAATCAGGGATGATCAAGTGAACGCTTTTCATGCCTGCGAGTTTACCACCTCGCTGTCATCGCCCGCGCGCTTGTGGCACACTAGCGCCCGTTCCATTTCCTGACCGGCTTATCTTGCAACCCTACGAATTATTCATCGGCCTGCGCTATACCCGTGCCAAACGGCGCAACCACTTCATCTCGTTCATCTCGCTGATCTCGATGCTGGGCATGGCGCTCGGCGTGCTGGCGCTGATCGTGGTGCTGTCGGTGATGAACGGCTTCCAGAAGGAAATCCGCGCGCGCATGCTGGGCGCCTCGCCGCATCTGGAAGTGGTCGCCGACGGCGGCCGCATCAACGAATGGCAGCCGGTGCTGGAACAAGTGGCAAAACACCCGCAAGTTGCCGCCGCCGCGCCCTATGTCGCCGGACAGGGCATGCTGTCGTTCGGGCAAAGCGTGCAGGGCGTGATGGTGCGCGGCATAGATCCGGCGCGCGAATCCTCAATCACCGATCTGGCCAGCAAATTCAAGCTCGGCAGCCTGGACCAGCTGCACGCCGGTGAATTCGGCATCGTGCTGGGCTCAGACCTGGCGCGCACGCTGGGCGTGCGCATCAACGAGAAGGTGATGCTAATCGCCCCGCAGGGTGCTATCACGCCGGCCGGCATGATGCCGCGCCTCAAGCAATTCCGTGTGGTCGGCATCTTCGAGATCGGCATGGCGCCCTACGACAACAGCCTCGCGCTGATCCACCTCGGCGATGCGCAGAAGCTGTTCCAGCTCGACAGCGCGGTAACCGGCATCAGCACCAAACTGCGCAACCTCGACCGCGCGCCCTTGACTGCCGCGGAATTGCAGCGGCAACTTCCGTCCGAGCTGTACGCCAACGACTGGACGCACCAGAACAGCAACTATTTCCGCGCGGTGCAGATGGAAAAGAAGATGATGTTCATCATCCTGTCGCTGATCGTCGCGGTGGCCGCGTTCAACATCGTCTCCACGCTGGTGATGGCGGTCACCGACAAGCAGGCCGACATCGCGATCCTGCGCACGCTGGGTGCCTCGCCGCGCAGCATCATGAAAATCTTCATCGTGCAGGGCGTGGTGATCGGCCTGGTCGGCACGCTGCTGGGCAGCATAGGTGGCATCCTGCTGGCACTCAACCTGAACGTCGTCGTGCCGTTCATCGAACACCTGTTCGGCGTGCAGTTCCTCGCCAAGGACGTGTATTACATCAGCGAACTGCCTTCCGACCTGCGCTATCCGGAAGTGATGCTGGTGGCCGGGCTGTCGTTCCTGATCAGCCTGCTGGCCACTTTGTACCCCAGCTACCGGGCGTCCAAGACCCAACCGGCGGAGGCGTTGCGTTATGAATAACGCCATCATTTCCTGCAGCGATTTAACCAAGACCTTCGTGATCGGCAAGGAGGATGTACCGGTGCTCAAGGGCATCGACCTGGAAGTACAGCGCGGCGAGCGCATCGCGATCGTCGGTGCCTCCGGTTCCGGCAAGAGCACGCTGCTGCATCTGCTCGGCGGACTGGATAACGTCAGCGGCGGCAGCGTGCAGATCCTCGGCCAGCAACTGACCCAGCTGAACGAGACCCAGCGCGGCGAGTTGCGCAATCGCTCGCTGGGTTTCGTTTACCAGTTCCATCATCTTCTTCCGGAATTCAGCGCACTGGAAAACGTCGCGATGCCGCTGCTGATACGCGGCATGAAGAAACACGACGCCCATCCGCGCGCCGCCGCGATGCTGGAACAGGTAGGACTGGCCCATCGCCTGAACCACCATCCCGCCGAGCTCTCCGGCGGCGAACGTCAGCGCGTCGCGGTGGCGCGCGCGCTGGTCACCGAGCCGGCCTGCGTGCTGGCCGACGAACCGACCGGAAACCTGGACCGCAACAGCGCGACGGCCTTGTTCGACCTAATGCAGCAACTCAACGAACAGCTGCACACCAGCTTCATCGTCGTCACCCACGACCTGGAACTGGCCGGACGGATGCAACGCCGCTTGCGGCTGGTGGACGGGGTGTTGCTGGCGACGTAACGCGCCGCCCAACGGCTTCTGGATCCGAGCAAACTCCGCTTTAGATTCGTTCCGTTCATTTAGCCTGGCGACGCTTCCTGGCACGCCACTGCGCAACGACCGCGACACGCCATGCGACACGCACCGCGATATATCCTGTAATCGCGAAAATCACGCCCAGCAACGGCAAGCCGATCAGGAACGGCTTGCCCAGCACAGCCAGCCATGCCAGCAATTCATCCGTCCAGTTATGCCAATGCATCTCGGGAAAATCAAAACTGCCTGAGCCCACCCCGTTCTGCGCCCCAATAACCCACACGCCCAGCCCATAAGCCAGTGCATACAGCGGCACGATGCTCAGTGGATTGCTGTACAGGGTTGTAATCACCGCCACCGGCAGGTTCACGCGCAACAGCACCGCGCACAATGCGGCCACCAGCATCTGCAACGGGCCGGGAATCAGGCCACAGAACAGGCCGACTGCGATACCGCCCGCCACCGAACGGCGATGCAGATGCCACAGATTGTGATGATGCAAACGATGCCCGAACGGCTTCAGCCAGCGGTTCTGCAGCACCGAGGCGTGATCGGGCAGATGCTTGCGGAGTATTTTGCGCATGACGGCATTCTAGCCGCACGCTAAGCTGTGCGCATGGTTCTCTTCGCCGTATTCTTCACGCTGGGCGTGTGGCTGCTGCAACAGCAAGCCGCATTGCCGGATTTTGCCTGGATGTGGGGCTTGCCGGTGTTGGTAATTACGTTGCTCTTGGCCACAGGGAACCCATCTGTAGGAGCGAGCTTGCTCGCGAAAATGGTTCGCGGGCAAGCTCACTCCCAAAGCGTGTCATTGGCATTCAAAGCCTTTCGTTTCTTGCTGATTGCCACTTTCGCCTGTGGCGCAGGTTTTTATCACGCCGCCTGGCAGGCCGAACGACGGCTTGCCGTCAGCCTGCCGGACGAATGGCAGGGACGCGATATCGAGGTGATCGGCGTGATCGCCGAACTGCCGCGCAGCCACCCGCAAGGCCAGCGCTTCGGTTTTACGGTAGAACAGGTGCTCACGCCGCAAGCCAACGTGCCGCCGCATCTTTATCTCAGCACCTATTTCGATACGAAATCCGCACCGCTGGATGTGCATGCGGGCGAACGCTGGCGCTTCACGCTGCGCCTGAAGCAACCGCATGGCGTCAGCAATCCGCACGGTTTCGATTTCGAGGCCTGGGCGATGGAAAACAACATCCGCGCGGTCGGTTATGTGCACAACAAGGGCGACCATCAGCGTCTCGACAGACTGGCCGGCGGCTTGTCGTATCGCATCGAGTCGTGGCGAGAAACCGTGCGCGACAAATTCAACGTGGTGCTGCGCGGCGCGCCTTACAGCGGCGTGTTGAGCGCGCTGGCGATCGGCGACCAGAGCAGCATCCCGCAGGCGCAATGGCAGGTGTTCACGCGCACCGGAGTCAACCACCTGAGGAGCATTTCCGGCCTGCATATCACCATGCTCGCCAGCCTGGCTTATGCGTTTGGCTACTGGCTGTGGCGGCGCAGCACCAGGCTGACGCTGAGGCTTCCGACACGCAAGGCCGCGGCGCTGCTCGCGGTGCTGGTCGCGCTCGGTTATGCGCTGCTGTCCGGGTTTGCGGTTCCGGCGCAGCGCACCGTGTACATGGTCGGTGCGGTTGCCGCCGCACTGTGGCTGAACCGGAATTTTTCGCTGGCTCAGATGCTGGCCATCGCGCTGCTCGGCGTACTGCTACCCGACCCGTGGGCGGTGCTGTCGCCGGGCTTCTGGCTGTCGTTCGGCGCGGTGGCGCTGATCCTGTACGTCACCGCGCATCGCGTCGGACGCAGCCATTTCCTCGTCGAATATGCCAACGTGCAATGGGCGATGATGATCGGCCTGATCCCGCTGCTGTTAGGCCTGTTCCAGCAAGTATCCCTGGTGTCGCCGATCGCCAACGCGTTTGCGATTCCTCTGGTCAGCCTGGTCGTCGTGCCGCTGGCGCTGCTCGGCGCAGTGCTGCCCTGGGACATGCCGCTGTGGCTGGCTCACCTGGTCATGGAGGGGGTGATGAACCCGCTGGTCTGGCTGAACGCCTTGCCGCAGGCAGTATGGGCACAACACGCGCCGCCGGCATGGAGCATCGTGCTGGGCATGCTGGGCGCGTTATGGATACTGCTGCCGCGCGGCTTCCCCTCACGCTGGCTGGGCCTGCTGTTGCTGCTGCCGATGTTCCTGGTCGTCCCGCCGCCACCCGCACCGGGCACATTGCGCCTGATCGTATTCGATGTGGGACAAGGTCTCGCGGTCGCGGCGCAGACCCGCGGACATGCGCTGCTGTACGACACCGGACCGGACTTCAGCGGCGAATCGGACAGCGGCAACCGCATCCTGATCCCGACGCTGCGTGCGCTCGGCATCGCACGGCTAGACGGACTGATCCTGACTCACGACGATATCGATCACACCGGTGGCGCGGCCACACTGATGCAGGCAATGCCTGTCGGCTGGGTCTCTTCTTCTCTGGCCGACGGCCATCCACTGCTACAACACGTCCCCCTGATGCAACGCTGTGTGGACGGACAATCATGGGACTGGGACGGCGTGCGCTTCGATATATTGCACCCAACCCGCGCCAGCTATCAGCAGCAAAGCGGGAAGTCCCATGACAACGATCAGGGCTGCGTGTTGCGCATCGGCATCGGCGAACAGCACATCCTGCTGGCGGCGGATATCGAGCAGGCATCCGAGCAACGCCTGCTGAAAGAACACGCCGCACAACTTCCCGCGGCGCTGCTGGTCGTGCCTCACCACGGCAGCAAGACCTCCTCCGGCATCGACTTCGTCGCCGCTGTGCTGCCCGACTACGCGGTGTTCACCACGGGTTACCGTAACCGCTTCGGTCACCCCAAACCCGAGATCGTGGAACGTTACGCCGACAGCGGCGCGCAACTGCTGCGTTCCGACCGGGACGGGGCGATCCTGGTCGAGATGGATGCACAGGGCCTGCAGGTGGAACGCTACCGGCCGGCCCATCGTCGTTACTGGACGCACGCCACATACCCCTGATCGTCGTGCGCACCGGCAAAACCTGAAAATATTGCCTGCATCCGCTTTACCCAGGCACGAATGTTTTTGCTATCATCTTCAGAAATATAATCGGGGAGTCGGACGATGGCCACACGCAAAACCAGCACCCTCCTTTCCGAAGAGGAAAGGATCGCGAAAATCGGCCGAGCCACCGCACGCTTGCATCGTCTGCTCAAGGAGCTCGGCCACACCAAGGGTTTGCAGCAGAGCGCCTCGACGATGCCGGATGCCCGCGCGCGGCTGAGCTTCATCGACCAGACGATGCATGAAGCCTCGGAGAAGACCATCAGCGCGGTCGAGAGCTCGCTCCCGCTTACCGAGGCCACCCGAAAATCCTGCTCCCATCTTGCAGAACAACTCTCCAACGCTGAGGATCTGGCACACCATGAACTGGTGCAGAAGACCATCTCGCACCTCGGGGAGATCGCCGCCTCCGGCGAGTCTGTGCACCACAACCTGATGCAGATCATGGAGGCCCAGGAATTTCGCGATGTCGCCGGGCAGATGGTCAACAAGATCGTCACCGCCGCAGAAGAAATCGAAAAAATCCTGCTCGACCTCCTGCGCGAATATGTGCCGGACACCAATGACTCGCTGATCTCGAACGAAGGACTGACCGCAGGCCCGGCGCTGAAGAGTGCAAAGAACGGTGTCAGCGGCCAGGACGAGGTAGATGATCTGCTGGCATCGATGGGCTTCTAGCCTGCGTAATCACGCGCATCACTGCCCACGACATTGAGTGATGAACTGACCGGTCACGATCCGCTTTGACATTCCCGGTACTCTATTCCTTCCGCCGCTGCCCCTATGCGATGCGTGCACGCATGGCGTTGCACGCCAGCGAGACCAGCTATGAGCTGCGCGAAGTCGTGCTGCGCAACAAACCTTCATGCATGCTGGCGGCATCGCCCAAAGCCAGCGTGCCGGTGCTGCTGTTGCCGGACGGGCGCGTGATCGACGAAAGCTGGGACATCATGCAATGGGCATTGCGCCAGCACGACCCGGAAGGCTGGCTGGGCGAACATCAGCAACACATTGCCGCCTCCCAGCCGTTGATAGCCAGCAACGACAGTCATTTCAAACACTATCTGGACCGTTACAAATATGCCGACCGCTACCCGGAACAGTCGCGCAGCGATTACCGCGAGCTGGCGGAAATATTCCTGCAGCAACTGGAGCAGCGCTTGAACGCGACGCGCTATTTGCTGGGGAACACATTATCGATTGCCGATGCCGGCATCTTCCCGTTCGTCCGGCAATTTGCCGAAGTGGACAGGGAGTGGTTTGCCCAGGCGCCCTATCCGGCGCTGCACGACTGGCTGGAAAACATTTCGGGCTCGGCCCGTTTTGCAGCCGTGATGCAGAAGCATCCACCCTGGCAACCGGACGGTGCCCCGGCCATCATCGTCAACGGAGCGATGCAGTCATGCTGAGTCTGCTGCTCTCCACCTTGGCATTCTTCATCGCCGCCTGGTATCTCAACCGCTACCTGGATGAGCAAGGCATCGGCCAGGGCATGACGCGCGGCGCGCTGGTGTTGGTGCTGGCCTCGCTGCTGTCGTGGGGAGCCGGCGCTGCGGTGGACTGGGTGCAGGTGAAAATAGACGGCCCGCAGGCCACGCCACAGGCAGACTTGCCCGAGTTGCTGAAGGCGGTGGGCAGCGCCCGCCCCTGAATTGCCGCGGGCAGGCAGGTCAGGAATCGAGCTTCGATATTGCGCCGGTTTTTTCCTGCTCCGGTTCCCGCTCCGGGATTTCCGGATGATAGAGCATTACGCTGTTGCGCCCCCCCTGCTTGGCGTAATACATCGCGACATCCGCATTCCTCAGCAACTGCGTCTCGTCTTTTCCGTGCTCCGGATAGACGGTGATCCCCGCGCTTGAAGAGATATTCAAGGTTTGTCCCGCCACGATGAAAGGCTGATTGAGCGCCTCGCGTATTTTTTCCGCGACCAGTATCGCATCCTGCGCCACCTCTACGAACGGCAGCAGCACCACGAACTCGTCGCCGCCGACGCGCGCGACGGTGTCGGACTCCCGAACACAATCCTGCATGCGCTGCGCCACCTCCTTCAGCAGCAGATCACCGACATGGTGACCGAGCTCGTCGTTGACCGGCTTGAATTTGTCCAGATCGATGAACATCAAAGCCAGGTGCGCCTTGTCCCGCTTGGCTATCGCGAGAGCCTGCTGCAGGCGGTCGCCGAGCAACATCCGGTTAGGCAGTCCGGTGAGCGCATCGTAGCTAGCCATGCGCTGAGCCAAGCGCTCGTTTTGCTTGCGCTCGGTGATGTCCGTGGAAATCCCGCATAGCCCGTAAATCTTCCCTGTCTCGTCGCGAATGGGGCGCTTCACCTCCCAATAGACGCGCCAATCCGGGGTGCCGGGTGCGACCTCTATTTCTTCCATCGTCGTTTCGCCGTATTCGAGTACGCGGTCATCGATAGCTTTCAGCCTGGCCACGACATCCGGAGGAAAAAATCTCGCATCGGTGCTGCCGGGCAACTCCTCCGCAGAACACTTGAACAGGCTCAGCGTGAATTTATTGGCATAAAAATACCTGCGGTCCAGGCCCTTCATGTAGATATAGGAGGGAATATCATCCAGTGCCTCGGCAAAACGATTGGCCTTCTGCAGCGCTTCAAGCAAAGCCACCTCGGCATTCTTGCGGTCGGTGATGTCGCTGAAATTCGCCAGCAGCTTGGTTCCGGCCCATGACCCCATCAGCAACAGATGGCGTACCGAACCATCCTTGCAGTGGACGGCCACTTCCATCGATTCGATCGCGGTGCGCAGCGGAAGGGAGTTCGCCACTTTCCTATCCCACTCGGCCACGGCTTTCTCCCTGTATTCCGGGTCCGGATAGGCGCGCAGATACCATTGCTCCACGGTAGGGACCTCTGCCAGCGTATAACCGAACAGCGAGATGAACTTCGGGTTCACATATTCGATCACCCCGTCCGCATTTGCCCATGCGATTGCGACTTCTGCGGCATTCAGCACGGCCTGCAATTTGTCCTCGCTGTCGTGCAGCGCCTGCTCGCTCGCGATCAGTTCGCGGTTCATCTGCCGCGCGTAAGCCAGCGCGCGGCTGTGTCCGCTGACCAGTAGCCAAGTCAGCATCGCAAGCAACAGACCGGTGACGCCTCCCCCAGCAGCAATCAGCCTGGGTTTGTCACGGTCAACCAACGATTCCAGCGCGGGCAGCGAATGGATAACCAGCGTCCAGGTATGGCCCGCCACCTCCAGCTGCTGGGTGCTGGACATCGCAGCTGTCTTGTTTGCATGTTGAACATCCGTCAGCGAGTCATACATCAAGGCATCGGAAGAAATCGTCGATCCATCGTAGATCTCGATGTCCAGATCGGTGGCGCGTTCGCCATACATACCACGAACCAGATCGTTCATCCGGAACGGGGAGTAGACCCAGCCGATGATGCTGCCACGCCGTTCCTGCACGGTGCCTTGCGGCGTGCCATTACGGTAAACCGGCAGGTACATCAGGAAGCCCGCCTGGACGTTCTTCCCGGTCTCCTGCACCAGCTTCACCTTGCCGGAGATACTGGCCAAGCCGTTGTCGCGCGCTCGTTCCATCGCGGCGCGGCGTACCGGCTCGGAATACATATCGTAGCCGAACGCGCGCAGGTTAAGGCCTGAAAACGGCTCGAGGTAAACGATGGAAGTATAGAATTCCCGCTCGCCTTCGGGACGGATCAGATAGTCGGGATGACCAGACTCCTTGCGCAACGCGGCGATGTGCCGGTTTTTTTCGGCGGGTGGCACGATCAGCGAAAAACCGACCCCCTGTATGCCGGGATAGTTTTCGTCCAAGCGCAGGCTGGCGATGTAGTCGTGAAACTCTTTGCGGTCCACTTTTCCGGATGCGACAAACAATCCCTGCGCACCGAGCAACACCTGCTCCTGCGCCACAATGCGCTGCTCGGTAAGCAGAGATGCCTGACGCACTCGGAAATCGAAGTATTCCCGCAACTCCTTTGCGGCTTGTTGCCGCTCGGCACTCCACAACAGCCAGGTAATCGCAAGGCTGAATGCCAGCACCAACAAAGGCAGTGAACGGCTCGGCCGGAATTGCCTGGCCGGGAACGAGCCATCCTTGCCGGCAATCTCCTCCGTTACACTCCGGGAATCCATCGCGTCATTCAGTAATTTCACGGATGCACTTACTCCCTGTTAACCGCCAAAAACGCTGTATCCCAATGCAATCCGGATCGCCGACTACCGCCTCTTGGCATAGCCCAAGACGCTCGCCCAGTTCCTGTGCAACCCGTTCAGCGTTGCAACACCGTCCCTTTTTGCCAGCGTTCGGCGAGGCGCCGCGCTTCCTTCCACTCGGCAGGCGACAACTGCGCATCCAGGATATTGCGGCCTTTCAGGCCTTTGTAGTCGCCTTGGTCGGCCGACAGGCTAAACCATGCATAGGCCAGGACGCGATCCGCCGCAACGCCCTCCCCCTTCAGATACATCGTGCCGAGGTTGGATTGCGCACGCGAATGTCCCTGTGCAGCCGCTTTCTGATACCACTCCGCCGCCTTGGCGTCATCCTTGGCTACACCCTGGCCGGCAGCATACATCACGCCGAGCTGAAACTGCGCCAACACATCGCCCTGCACCGCGGCCTTCTGACACCACTCCATGGCCTTGGCGTCATCCTTGGGCATGCCCTCGCCCTTTGCGTACATCATGCCGAGAAAGAATTGCGCACGGGCATGGCCCTGCGCTGCGGCTTTCTGGTACCACTCCGCGGCCTTGGCCTCATCTTTAGGAATCTCGTCGCCTCTCTCATACATCGCACCGAGCTGAAATTGTGCAGCCGCATCGCCCCGTGCCGCGGCATCCTCCACCTCGCCGGCCCAGATGGAACCGGACAAAGCCATCAACAAAAACAGCACCACCTTACGCATTCATACCCTCCATTGCTTTGTCGTTACACCCGCACCTAAACTACCGTGCGCCCCGTGTTTGGTCAATCGTGTTTGGTCAATCGTGTGGCCTATCGTCCAGAGCCCGCGCATCGCAAGCACCTCAGTGAGACCACCCGGGGAACAGCTCGCGCAGCCCGTCCGCCATGAATTGCACCGCCATCGCCGCCAAGATCAACCCCATCACCCGGGTGGCGATATTGAGTCCATTGGTGCCAAGGCGCTCGCCTATCGGCTCGGCCATCCGCAGCACGCCCCAGACCAGAATAGCCACGACGAGGATGCCCAGGCTGAACACCGACTTTTCGATGAAACCGCCGATCTGATGCGCATCGACGATGGTCAGACTGATCGCACCCGGCCCGGCCAGCAACGGGATCGCCAGCGGCACGACGGAGATGTCGTTCTTCGATTCCGCCGCCTCCTGTTCCGCGAGGGTGTGACGCACCGCACTGGTTCTGGCGCCGAACATCGAAATCGCGATGATCAACACCAGCACGCCCCCGGCGATCCGGAAGGCCGGCATGCCGATGCCGAAATAGCCCAGGATGCCGTCACCGGCCCATACCGTCAGCACCAGGATCACGGCCACTGCAATCGCGGTCTTCAATGCGGTATGGCGCATCGCCTGCGGGCTGCGGTCCGCCATCAGGCTCAGATAGATCGGTATCGTGCCCAGCGGATCGAGAATCGCGAAAATACCGACCAGATACTTGATCTGTTCAGACCATACAGACAGCAGCGACATCAGTGTCCTTTACGTATCTGGGTTGGATACATCTGGGTTGGATATCCGGGATCCGGCATCATTTTGCCTCGTCCACCATCTGCCTGACCTTGGCTTCGACCTCGCGCGCCACCTGCTGCAGGCTGGCATCCTGCGACAATGCGGCAAGCATGGGTTCGGGTCGAATCAACCCCAGCCGGGTCTTGCCCTGCTCGGTATAGACCGAGATGCGGCATGGCAGTGCCATGTTCAGTCGCATGTCGGTGGACAGCACCTTGCCAGCCTGCACCGGGTTGCACACCTCGAACACCTTGCACTGCTCCTTGAAGTCGATACCCTTGCTGCGCAGCGTGTTGCCCAGATCGTGGATGTGCAGCACGCCGAACTGGTTGCGTGGCACGGCCGCTTCCAGATCCGCCGCAGCCTGCTCGAATGACTTGTTGCTTTCCACGATGTAATACATGAATCGATCTCCTTGCATGAGCGGATATGAACCCGCCGTATTGTCGCGGCAGCGCACGGCATTGTCCAGCTTGCCAACTGTGCTAACCTACGCCTGATGAAAAATCCATTCGACCACCTTAGCACGCTTTTGCTCACCGCCTGGGTCGGCAGCCTGTGGGCCGTCGGCTATCTCGCGGTGCCGGTGCTGTTCAGCGCACAACCCGACAGACAACTCGCCGGCATGCTGGCCGGGCGGATGTTCGCCGTCTCCGGCTATTTCGGCATGCTGTGCGCAGCCTGGCTGCTGGCACATCTGCTGTTGACCAAGGGGCGTTCCGCCCTGCGCACCGCGCCGTTCCGCATCATGGCCGCGATGCTGCTGATCGCGCTGGCGATCCAGTTCGGCATCCAGCCGGTGATGGCGGATCTCAAGCTGCAGGCGCTGCCGCTGGACGTGATGCACAGCGGCCTGGCCGGGCGGTTCAGGATGCTGCACGGCGCTTCGAGCATCGCCTATCTGATCGAAAGCCTGCTCGGCGCCTATCTGCTCATCAAGACCGCGCGCAACTGACTCTGTCGCACAAATAGAAAAATCCGCAACAGCGGGTCAACGAAAAACCTGAACCCCAAAACAAAACGGAAGCCGCTTTGGCTTCCGTTCAAACAACTTGCGCCGCATCAGTGCGGATCGCCGTGGTACACCCCCGCTATGCTTTCAGCGCCACGAAAACCTCTTCCAGCATCTTCTTGGCATCGCTGAACAACATGCGGTTGTTCTCCTTGTAGAACAGCGGATTGTCCACGCCCGCATAGCCGGTAGCCATGCTGCGCTTCATCATGATGGAGGTCTTGGCCTTCCAGACTTCCAGCACCGGCATGCCTGCGATGGGGCTGGCCGGATCTTCCTGCGCAGCAGGGTTCACGATGTCGTTGGCGCCGATCACGATGGAAACATCGGTATCCGGGAAGTCCGCATTGATCTCATCCATCTCCATCACGATGTCGTAAGGCACCTTGGCTTCGGCCAGCAACACGTTCATGTGACCGGGCATGCGGCCGGCAACCGGATGGATGCCGAAGCGCACGTTGACGCCTTTCTCGCGCAGCAACTTGGTGATCTCGTAGACCGTGTGCTGGGCCTGGGCCACGGCCATGCCGTATCCCGGCACGATGATCACGTTCTTCGCGGAGCTGAGCAGCTCTGCCGTCTCGGCGGCAGTAATCGCTGTCACTTCACCTGCCGGTTGGACATCTCCGCCCGCTTTCTTGGCGGGTGCCCCGCCGCCGAATCCGCCGGCAATCACGCTGATGAAGTTGCGGTTCATCGCGCGGCACATGATGTAGGAAAGGATCGCGCCGCTGGAGCCCACCAGCGCACCGGTGACGATCAGCAGGTCGTTGTTCAGCATGAAGCCGGTTGCCGCTGCCGCCCAGCCGGAGTAGCTGTTCAGCATGGACACCACCACCGGCATATCCGCGCCGCCGATGGCCATCACCATGTGGATCCCGAACAGCAGTGAAATCACCGTCATCACGGCCAGGCCTATCATGCCCGCGCTGACCGATTCGGCGTGCAGGAACTGCCAGCCGAACGCGATGACGACCAACAGGCCCGCCAGATTCATGAAGTGGCGTCCCGGCAACAACAGCGGTTTGCCGCCGATCTTGCCGGACAGTTTGCCGAAGGCGATGAGCGAGCCGGAAAGGGTCACCGCGCCTATCAGTATGCCCAGATAGATTTCAATCTCATGGATCGCCTTTTCCGCACTGGACAGATCCAGTGCGGCGACCGGGTCGATGTAGTTGGCGAAACCCACCAGGCAGGCGGCCAGACCGACCAGGCTGTGCATCAGCGCGACCAGTTCCGGCATCTGCGTCATCTGCACCTTGCGCGCAGCATAGAGTCCGAGCACCAGCGCGCCGATGGCGATGATGCTGCTGATCGCATTGGTCACGCTCATCAACGGCGTATGCAGGGACGGCGTGACATTCCACACCACCATGTAGCCGACGAAACACGCGAGCACGAACACGGTGAAGTGGCCGAGGAACGCCGCGGGCGCGTAGGCACCGATCAGCAGGAACAGCAGCGCGGCGACACCGAACAGGACTGCGGTCTTTCCGGCTGATGCCGGAGCGCCACCGCTACCGTGGCCATGCGCGGCAGGCGCAGCAACAGGCTTGGCCGCCGGCTTGGGCGCAGCGGCCGGCTGTTTCGGCGCGGGAGCAGGCCAGGTGATTTCGCCGTTCTTGATCACCGTCAAGCCGCGGATCGCATCGTCCTCCATGTTGACGTTGATGACGCCGTCCTTGGTCTTGCACAGCTCCTCGGTCAGGCGGAACAGGTTGGTGGCATAGAGCGTCGAGGACTGCTTCGCCAGGCGGCTGACCAGGTCGGTGTAACCGATGATGGTCACGCCGTGCTTCACCACTGCCTTGCCGGGCTCGGTCAATTCGCAGTTGCCGCCCCGCTCGGCCGCCATGTCGACGATGACGCTGCCCGGCTTCATGCTCTGCACCATCTCTGCGGTGATCAGCTTGGGCGCGGGCTTGCCGGGGATCAGCGCGGTGGTGATGATGATGTCCACTTCCCTGGCCTGCTTGGCGTACATCTCGCGCTGTGCCTGCTGGAAGCCCTCGCTCATCACCTTGGCGTAGCCGCCGCCGCCGGAACCTTCTTCCTCATATTCGACCTTGACGAATTCGCCGCCCAGGGACTTGACCTGGTCGGCCACTTCGGCACGGGTGTCGTTGGCGCGCACAATCGCGCCCAGGCCGGCCGCGGTGCCGATCGCCGCCAGACCGGCCACACCGGCGCCGGCGATGAAGACCTTGGCCGGAGGAACTTTTCCCGCGGCGGTGATCTGGCCGTTGAAGAAACGGCCGAAGGCGTTGGCAGCTTCGATCACGGCGCGGTAACCGCCGACACCGGCCTGCGAGGTCAGCGCGTCCATCTTCTGGGCGCGGGAGAGCGTGCGCGGCAACGCGTCGATGGCCAGCACGGTCGCCTTCTTCGCCGCCAGTTGCGCCATGAGCTCCGGATTTTGCGCCGGCCAGATGAAGCCGATCAGCGTGCCGCCTTCGCGCATCAAACCAACCTCGGCACTGGTCGGGACAGCCACCTTGAACACGATGTCGGATGCAGCCCACAGCTGGGGAGCACCTACAATGATTTCGGCACCTGCAGCGCGATAAGCGTCATCGCTGCAATTCGCGCCCTCTCCGGCGCCCGATTCAACCGCAACCTTGAAACCCAGCTTGACAAGCTTCTCTACGACCTCCGGCACCGTCGCGACCCGCTTCTCCCCTGCGGCTGTTTCACGGGGAATTCCTATCATTAGAGACATGCAGTCTTCCTCTTAACTGTTGGCGTTATTCTGAAAAATGCCCGGGTGAACGGGGCGAATATTTCCACAAGAATATTTCTGCCGATTATATACGACCTCTTTTCACTACTGCGCGGCATTGTGAGCCCAATCTCCGCGCCACAACCAAAAGACCGGCGCATCCGCATCACAACCGACATGCTCCGGACTCCATCATAGATGGCGACAAGGGCGATCCGGGGCATCCGGTATAATCCGCGCCATGCCTTCCATACACCTGCTCCCCGATTTACTCATCAACCAGATCGCCGCCGGCGAAGTGATCGAGCGTCCCGCCTCCGCACTGAAGGAACTGCTGGAGAACAGCCTGGATGCGGGCGCGACCAGCATCGACGTGCAACTGGAAAGCGGCGGAATCAAGCTGCTGCGCGTGCGCGACAACGGCAAGGGCATCGCCAAAGACGAGCTGAAGCTGGCGCTGATGCGCCACGCGACCAGCAAGATCGCCTCGTTGGACGATCTGCAGAAGGTCGCCAGCATGGGCTTTCGCGGCGAGGCATTGGCCAGCATGGCGGCGGTGGCACAGCTCACACTGTCGAGTCGCACCGCTGAAGACACACACGGATGGAAGGTCGAGGCGATGGACGGGCAACTCAGCGCCCCCATCCCCGCCAGCCATGCGCAAGGCACCACGGTGGAAATACGCGAGCTGTATTTCAACACCCCGGCGCGGCGCAAATTCCTGAAAACCGAATCCACCGAATTCGCCTGGTGCGAAGAGGCCTTCAAGCGCATCGCGCTGTCGCGCCCGGATGTCGCGTTCTCGCTGCAACACAACGGCAGGACCGTCTGGCAGCTGCCCGCGCAAGCCATCACCGAGCGCATCGCCGCGATCCTCGGCGCGGAATTCGGCCAAGCCGCCGTGCAGGTGGAACGTCAGGCGGCGAGCCTGTCGCTGCAAGGCCTGGCCGCGCTACCCGCCTATTCGCGTTCTAACCGTGACGCGCAATATTTCTTCGTCAACGGCCGCTTCGTGCGCGACAAAGTCGCCAGCCACGCGCTGCGCCAAGCCTATCAGGATATCCTGCATCACCAGCGCCATCCGGCGTTCGTGCTATTTCTCGACATGCCGCCGGAACAGGTGGATGTGAACGTGCATCCCGCCAAGAGCGAAGTACGCTTTCGCGAGAGCCAAGGCATCCATCAATTCATCTTCCATACCTTGCAGGAAGCGCTCGCAGTTCCCGCCAGCGGGCGGGAGACCCGCGCGCCATCGACTCCTCAGCCCGCTCCGTATATTCCGGCACAACAATCCATGCGCCTGGGCGTTGCAGAAAAAGAGGCGGCTTATCGCCTGTGGGAATCACAAACGAACAACAACGTAGGATGGGTTGAGCCCTTCGGCAACGCTCAGGATAAACTCCGCGATACCCATCACTCCTCAACGCAAGCAAACGATGGGTATCGCGTTGCTCCACCCATCCTACAAGACACCGAACACCCATTGGGGTTTGCATTAGCCCAGCTCTCCGGCGTCTACATCCTCGCGCAGAACACCCAGGGGCTGATCGTCGTGGACATGCACGCCGCGCACGAGCGTATCGTGTACGAAAAGCTCAAGGCCGCGCTGGACAGCGAGCGCATCGCCACCCAGCCGCTGCTGATCCCGGTGAGCTTCTACGCCGAGCCGCTGGATGTCGCGACCGTAGAGGCCGAGCAGGAGGCGCTGCACAAACTCGGCTTCGACATCGCCCCGCTCTCGCCCACCATGCTGGCGATACGCGCGATGCCGGTGATGCTCAAGCAATCCGAGGCCGAAGCCGCCGCGCAGGACGTGATCGCCGAGCTGCGCGAATATGGCGCCTCCCGCACCATGACCGAACGGCGCGACGAACTGCTCGCCACCCTCGCCTGCCACGGCGCGGTGCGCGCCAACCGAACCTTGAGCGTCACCGAGATGAACGCGCTGCTGCGCGAAATGGAACAGACCGAACGCTCCGGCCAGTGCAACCACGGCAGGCCGACGTGGTTCCAGTTGAGCATGAGTGATCTGGACAAGATGTTCATGCGCGGGAAATAGAGTGGATAAGCGCAGCGCATCCCTCATTGCTTTTGTAGACGACTCTTTAACATATGAGTAAATTATGTCAATAGACAACCACGAAAATGCTCCTCAAAAAGACAAGCCGTTATCTCCTATTGCCAAGTTCACTGAAGAGCACCCCCTTACCTTTTTAATATCTTTAATCTACTCAATATCTTTCATAACAGGCATATTTTTTGGAGAAGCACTGTTTTTTACAAAATTTAAAGGCGGTGTGTTTTCTTACAAAGAGTCCCCAAGCCTCTTTATTATAAATTTCGTATTCAGCTCAGCCATATTTTCCATTAGTGCTAGCTGGTTATGGCACCATTACAAGCCAAATCGCACCCAACATTCGATTCAAAATATTGATGCTCCGTTGCTGCCATTCGCATGGATGACACTACCACCACATCGAATCGTTGCACTCGCATTTTTCGCACCTTTTGTGCTTGCCATTGTTGCAGGAGTCATTTTGTGGGATGACCTCCACAAACAGTCCAACGTAATACCTTGGATTTTTTACCAGCCAGTTATTTTGAAAATTTTTGGAGTGGGTTTAGCCGCTCTGTTAATTAGTATATGCCTATGGAGAAGCGGCGCATCCATGTCGTCTAGGTCACAAGCTATTGTTGTAGCAGTAGCAGTTGCACTTACCATAATTAGCTGGGGGATTATCCAAATGTTTTCTATGATCGTTGCGTTTATTACAAGCATATGGTGGTGGACACCTCAAAGGAAAAGCAATGCTCAATAAATGCAAAAAGGTTGTTTCAAAGAGTGAGATAACTAGAGCCTGAATGAGCTAGGCTCTGTTTGATTTCAATCAACGATGACACACTCAACAACCACCCGCATCGCCTTCGCCAGCTTCATCGGCACCGCCATCGAGTTCTACGATTTCTACATCTACGGCCTCGCGGTGGCGATGGTGATCGGGCCGGTGTTCTTTCCCGGCAGCGACCCGGCGGCACAGGCGCTGAACGCGTTCCTCACCTTCGGCATCGCCTTCCTCGCGCGCCCGTTCGGCGCGCTGCTGTTCGGACATTTCGGCGACAGAGTGGGAAGGAAAGTGACGCTGGTAGCATCCTTGCTGGTGATGGGCATTTCGACGATGCTGATCGGCTTCCTGCCCGGCTTTGATTCCATCGGCTGGGCCGCGCCCGCGCTGCTGTGCCTGCTGCGTTTCGGACAGGGCATCGGCCTCGGCGGCGAATGGGGCGGCGCGGCGTTGCTGGCGGCGGAGTATGCGCCTGAGGGCAGGCGTGGCTGGTTCGGCATGTTCCCGCAACTCGGCCCGCCGATAGGATTCCTGTGCGCGGTCGGCAGCTTCCTGCTGCTGTCGCAGTGGCTGGACGACGAACAGTTTCGCGCCTGGGGCTGGCGCATCCCGTTCCTCGCCAGCGCGGCGCTGGTGATCGTCGGGCTGTATGTGCGGCTGAAACTCGCGGAGACCCCGGTGTTCGCCAAGGCATTGGCAACGCACCAGCCGGTCAAGCTGCCGCTGGCAGAATTATTCAGGCATCACGCCAAGCCGCTGCTGCTGGGCGCGCTGGCGATGGTGGTGTGCTATGCGCTGTTCTACATCACCACGGTGTTCGCGCTGAGCTACGGCGTCGCCACGCTCGGCATCCCGCGCCCGCAATTCCTCGCGATGCTGTGCGTCGCGGTGCTGTTCATGGCCGCGGCCACACCGCTCTCCGCGATCGCGGGCGACCGCTATGGACGCCGCCCGATACTGATGGTTGCTGGCTTTGCGGCCTTGTTGTCCGGATTTCTGCTCGCACCGATGCTGGGCAGCGGCTCGACATTGCAGATCACCGTCTTTCTCTCCATCGAACTGTTCCTGATGGGCGCGACTTTCGCACCGATGGGCGCGCTGCTGCCGGAACTGTTCCCGACATCGGTGCGCTACACCGGCGCGGGCGCGGCCTACAATCTGGGCGGCATCCTCGGCGCCTCGCTCGCGCCTTACCTCGCGCAACAACTGGTGCAATACGGCGGCCTCGCCTGGGTGGGCGGGTATATCTAGGTTGCGGCGGCGATCAGTCTGCTGGCGGTGTGGATGATGGGCGAGACGCGAGACAGGGAGCTGGCATGAACTATCCAGCACGTCATTCCCGCGTAGCGGGACAGCATTCAGGTTTTGTCCGCTTCGCAGGTTATTCGTTTTTTGCTGGATTCCCGCCTGCGCGGAAATGACGGTGTCTTAACATGATCCCCCTGCCCCCCACCATCTTCCTGATGGGCCCCACTGCCAGCGGCAAGACCGGTGTCGCGGTGGAGCTGGCGCAGCGCCTGCCGGTGGAACTGATCAGCGTGGATTCGGCGCTGGTGTTCCGCGACATGGACATCGGTACCGCCAAGCCGGATGCCGCGACACTCGCGAGAGCGCCGCACCACCTGATCGACATCATCGATCCCACCGAAGCCTACTCCGCCGCCGCGTTTCGCCACGATGCGCTGCGTTTGATGAAAGACATCACCGCGCGCGGCAAGATTCCGCTGCTGGTCGGCGGCACGATGCTGTACTTCAAGGCGCTGCGCGAGGGACTCAGCGACCTGCCGCCATCCGACCCGGAGATCCGCGCCGCGCTCGATGCCGAGATCGCAGAACACGGCATAGCATGGCTGCACAGCGAGCTGTCCAAGGTCGATGCCGAGACTGCAGCGCGCCTGCATGCCACCGACACGCAGCGCATCCAGCGCGCAATGGAAATCTATCGCATCAGCGGGAAGCCGATGTCCGCCTTGCTCGGCCAACATGAAAACGCCGGGCTTCCCTACCACATCCTCCCGATCGCCCTCGTCCCCTCCGACCGCTCAAAGCTCCACGCCCGCATCGCGACGCGCTTCAAGACGATGCTGGAACAGGGTCTGCTGGACGAACTGCGCATGCTCAGGGAAAAATATCCGCTGCACGCTGACCTGACTGCGATGCGCTGCGTGGGCTACCGGCAGGCCTGGCAATACATGGACGGCGAAATCGACGCAGGGCAATTGCTGGAGACCGGCATCGCCGCGACTCGGCAACTGGCAAAACGCCAGCTGACCTGGCTGCGTGCCATGCCGGACAACATCGAACTGGATTGCCTTGCGCCTGATTTATTGCAGAAGGTACTCGGCATACTTCCATGACCACTCTGCGCGCACTCCAGGGCGACATCACCCACCTCCACGTCGATGCGATCGTCAACGCGGCGAACTCGTCGCTGCTGGGCGGGGGCGGCGTGGACGGAGCGATCCATAGAGCGGCGGGGCCGGATTTACTGGAGGAATGCCGCACGCTGGGCGGCTGCCCGACCGGGCAGGCGCGGCTGACGCACGGCTACAAGCTGCCTGCGAAGTTCGTGATCCACACGGCAGGTCCAATCTGGCATGGCGGCACGCAAAACGAGGCAAAGCTGCTGGCCTCATGCTACCGCGAGAGTCTGGCCCTCGCCGCCTCACAGGGACTGGCCAGCATCGCATTCCCCTGCATCAGCACCGGCGTGTATGGCTATCCGCCGGAACAGGCGGCCGAGGTCGTGATTGCGGCGGTGCGCGATCAGTTGCGCGCGCCCGGTTCGTTGCGCGAGGTAATTTTTTGCTGTTATTCGCAGAGCGATCTGGCGCTCTACCAGTCGCACCTTGGATAGTCGAGCCGGCGGGTTACCGCGGAAGATTCAGTGCGGCTTGTCCAGGTCGCAAACATTGCCGGAATCCGGCGCGACCATCGCCATCACGTCGACGGCAGGCAATCTCAGCAGCTCGCCTATCAGCTTGTAATCGTCGGGCAATGCCGCATCGTCCCAGCCATTGGCGGAATGCCGTGCCAGATTGACCGCCAGCACGACGTTACGCACCCGCTCCTGCCGCGCACTAGCATCGTCCATCAGTTTCAGCAGCAGTTTCGGCAAGTCCCAGGCGGTCGCCAGCTCGCGCTGCAGGTCACGCAGCGAGAACCCCAACACCTGCTGCTCCGCGACATAACTGCGCAGGCTGCGGTCGTTTTTCTTCAATTCACCGATCTCCAGCATCTGCACCGGATTGAAACACCACATCAGGATCTCGGAGATATCGCGCAGCAACGCGGCCACGCGCACCTCTTCGAAATGCAGGTCGTGCAGCAGCAACGCCCAGTCCCTGGCGTACTCCGAAGCACGGTGCGAACGGTGCACGACGCGCAGCACGTTGGACAACGCCGGGATATGGGCCGAGAGCATGTTTTCCACCAGCGGTTCGGCCAGCACATTGCTGAAGAACGGACCCAATCCGAGCATCAGCAACGCATGGTCGACCTGCATCACCTCGGCGGTCTGGATCTTGTGCTTGTGTTGCTGCAGGTAGCGCAACAGCTTCACGGTCATCAAAGGATCGTGCGCGATCACCGCGGCCACGGAATGCGCATTCAGGTTGTCGTCGTCTTCGCGCAGCAGCGCCAGCTCGCGCGAGGTCTGTTTGAGCACAGGCAGATCCGCATGCGCGAGCAGCGCCACCCAATGCTCCAGCCCCTTGTGATTCTCCCCTTCCGACATATCTCCCTCGCCGCCAATGCTCTCGATATACCAGGGCATTAAGATAACACAGGTTAACTAGCCGGCGGGAGTTTCCGATGCGACCGCCAGCTTGCCGACACGCCCCTCGACTTCGCGCATCTGCACCTCGTGGCGCGGCAATGCGCCGGCATCCAGCCCCTGCAGATATTGCTGCAGCGACACCAGTTCGTAGCCCTGCTTTTGCCAGCCTTCCAGCAGCTGCTCGAACACCGGCATCCACTTGCCCCCCTCCAGCTCCGCATGCAGCGTGAACACATGCCCGGTGCCGGGCGGCTGCGCGGTGAGTTTCAGCACGTGTGCGGCGATGTTGTCCAGCGTGATGCCGTCGCGGTTGATCAGCTCGTCCAGCGTCGGCAACGTGGTCGGCAGCTGCGGGCAGGCGACGATCTCGGCCTGCCAGGTCGGAATATAGGGATGGGCGCCACGGGTATCCGAGCTGTAATCGAACCCCATGCGCTGCATCAGGCGCAGCGCATGGCGGTTCATCTGCCAACCGGCCGCGGCATGGGCATGGGGCGCCTCGCCGAAGATCTCGGTATAGCGGTCCACCGCGCGCTGCAGTTCGCGCTGCGTCCACTCGGCATCCTTGTCCAGCACATGGTCCTGCCAGCGGATATGGTCATAGCAATGGATGCCGGTCTCGAAACCCGCATCGCGCACAGAACGCAGGATGTCGGCGCATTTCCTGCCGATGTCCGGCGCGGGCAACAGCGTGCCATACAGCAGGGTCTTGTAGCCGTAATGCTCGACCACCGACATCCGCGACACCTTCTGCAGATAGCCCTTGCGGAACACGCGCTTGATCGCGCGTCCCATGTGGTCCGGGCCCAAAGTGAAGAAGAACGTCGCCTGGGCGTTGTGGCGTTGCAGGGTTGCTACCAGGCGCGGCACGCCTTCGCGGGTGCCGCGATAGGTGTCCACATCGATCTTGAGCGCGAGCTGTTGCACCATGCTCAATCGACCAGGTTGCGCGCCTCTCCAACCTGGCCGCGGTACGCATCGAAAATCTTGCGCAACGTGTCCGCCATGTTGGTGACCGGCTTCCAGCCCAGCTCCTCGCAGGTGTTGGTGATCTTGGGTACGCGGTTCTGCACGTCCTGGTAGCCGGTGCCGTAGTAGGCCGCAGAGGTGGTCTCGACGACTTTGACCTTTTTCGCCGAGTCGCGATATTCGGGATATTCCGCCGCCAGCTTGAGCATCATGTCGGCGAGGTCGCGGATCGCGTAGTTGTTGGTCGGGTTGCCGATGTTGTAGATCTTGCCCGAGGCCACGCCGTTCTTGTTCTCGATGATCTTCATCAGCGCGTTGATGCCGTCGTCGATGTAGGTGAAGGCGCGTTTCTGGTGCCCGCCGTCCACCAGGCTGATGTTCTCGCCGCGCACGATGTGGCCGAGGAACTGGGTCAGCACGCGCGAACTGCCTTCCTTGGGGGTATGGATGGAATCCAGCCCGGCGCCGATCCAGTTGAATGGCCGGAACAGCGTGAAGTTCAGCCCGGCCTCCATGCCGTAGCCCCAGATCACGCGGTCCATCAGCTGTTTGGAGCAGGAATATATCCAGCGCGGCTTGTTGATCGGACCGCAGATCAGCTCGGAATTCTCCGGATCGAATTCCTCGTCGTGGCACATGCCATACACTTCGGAAGTGGACGGGAACACCAGATGCTTGCCGTATTTCACCGCGGCGCGCACCAGCGGCAGGTTGGCCTCGAAATCCAGCTCGAACACGCGCAGCGGCTGCTTCACGTAAGTGGCCGGCGTGGCGATCGCCACCAGCGGCAGGATCACGTCGCATTTGCGGATGTGATATTCGACCCACTCCTTGTTGATCGTGATATCGCCCTCGAAGAAGTGGAATCGCTCGTGGCCGATCAGGTCGCTGATGCGGTCGCTGCTCATGTCCATGCCGTACACTTCCCAGTCGGTGGTGTTCAGAATCTTGTTGGACAGGTGATGGCCGATGAAGCCGTTCACGCCGAGGATCAATACTTTTTTCATTTTTATTTCCTTAAACAATAAAATTCAGTTGCAGGGTGGATAAGCACATCCACATTGCGCATCGGTGGGTGCGCTACACTTACCCACCCTACGGGGTTATTCGAACTCAAACTTTCCTGCGCCGTACTTCGTCGCAAATTCTGAAGCACTCATCTCGACACCCTCCAGTTCGAAGCGCACCACGCGCAACACCCCGCTGCCGCAGATCGCGTAGGCCTTGCCTTCTTTCACATAGAAACCAGGCTGCTCCTTTTCAGCAGCGGTGCATTTCGTCACCAGCGTCTGCAGGACGCGCATGCTCCTGCCCATCAACCGCGTGGTCGCGCCCGGATACGGCGGCGCAACGGCACGCACCAGGTTATGTATCTGTTGCGCCGACAGCGACCAGTCGATGATGCCATCCTCGGCCTTGCGGCCGCCGAAGTAGCCGCCCTTGCTCAGGTCCTGCTTCTGCCTCTGCACGTTGCCTGCCAGCAACGCCGGCAATACATCGTTCAGTGCGATCTCCGCCGCAACCGTGACCTTCTGGAACACCTGGTGCGCGGTGTCGTTGGGCAAAATCGGCACCGCCTGCTGCGCCACGATGTCGCCGTTGTCCGGCTTCTCGGTCATGTAATGCAGCGTCGCGCCGGTCTCGGTCTCGCCGTGGATTATCGCCCAATTCACCGGCACCCGGCCACGGTATTTCGGCAACAGCGAACCGTGCATGTTCAGCGCGCCCTGCTTGGGAATGGCCAGCAGCGGCACTTTCAGCATCTCGCGGTAATAGAACGAGAAGAAGAAATCCGGCTGCAGCGCGCGGATCTGCTCGACCACCTCGGGCTCATTCGGATTTTCCGGCGTGATCACCGGGATGCCGTGCAGCTCGGCCAGCTGCTGCACGCTGTCGAACCAGATGGTCTCCTTCGGATTGTCGCGGTGCGTCACCACCAGCGCGACATCCACGCCGTGTGCCAGCAACACGCTCAAGCACCTCTGCCCCACGTTGTGATACGCAAAAACTACCGCTCTGCTCATTCCTGTACGTCCGAGAACAACGAGGGCGTGATTGTTTCTTCGGCGACGGATTTCTTGGCCCGTTTCGGTTTGGTCTTCGCGGCATCTTCAAGCACCGCCTCGACCAGATAGCGCGGACGATGGCGTACCTGCTGGTAGATGCGGCCGATGTATTCGCCGAGCAGGCCGATGCCGAACAGTGCGATGCCGATCAGGAAGAACATCAGCGCGAACAGCGTGAACAGACCTTCCGCCTCCGGGCCGATGATCAGGCGGCGAACCACCAGGAACACGAAGAACACCCCGGAGAACAGCGAGATCAGCATCCCGGCCATCGAGAACCATTGCAGCGGCACCAGCGAGAAGCCGGTCATCAGGTCGAAGTTGAGGCGGATCAGGCTGTACAGCGAGTATTTCGATTCGCCCGCCGCGCGTTCCTCATGCCCCACCACCACCTCGGCGGGATTGCGCGCAAAGCTGTAGGCCAACGCCGGGATAAAGGTGTTCACCTCCTGGCAACTGTTCACCGCGTCGATGATGTTGCGGTCGTAGGCGCGGAACATGCAGCCCTGATCGGTCATCTTGATGCGCGTGATCTTCTCGCGCAGGCCGTTCATCGCCCGCGAAGCGACATGCCGCCACCAGCTGTCGCTGCGCTGACGACGGATCGAGCCGACATAATCGTGGCCCTCGTCCATCTTCGCCAGCAACAGATGCGTGTCTTCCGGCGGATTCTGCAAGTCGGCATCCAGCGTCACGACGCGCTGGCCGCGGCAATGCTCGAAGCCCGCCATGATCGCCATGTGCTGGCCGAAGTTGCCGTTGAACAGCACCACCCGCGTCACATCCGGGCGCTTCTGGAACTGCTCGCGCAGGATCGCCGCAGAACGGTCGCGGCTGCCATCGTTGACGAACACCACCTCGTACGAAATCGCAAGCTTGTCGAGCGCCGGATACAGACGATCAAACAGGGCTTGCAAGCCCTGCTCTTCGTTATAGACGGGGATGACGACAGAAAGTTGGGGATTAGTCATGGGGCGGCATTTTACCGCATGGGGCGCAGATAACGAAATCGGGAATTGCTTTGGTAGGTTGGGTGGAGCGTAGCGATACCCAACAAAAGACGTGCGCGTAGCGCACACAAAACCGCTTTTCCTCCTTCCCCTGTGCGCCGCCGAGTAGCGCAGGCCGGTCAGGGGATGTCGGCGAGGACTGTCCGAGCGCGTAGCGCGAGTTCCACAGCCGCCTGACCGGCCGAGCAACGCAGGGCACCGCGAAGCGGCGGCAAACTGGGGGCGCCTTCTTTGAGTTACCTTTCTTGGCAAGACAAGAAAGGTAACTTGCTGCCGGGCAACCCCCGGCGGTTTTCGATGGGTATCGCTGTGCTCAACCCATCCTACCGTGCTACCGCGCTTAGATGCCGTTTTAGAAAGTGGGCATCCATCCCATTACAAAATTTCTTACACCCTCTAGAAGTCATTTTTTAGTGACCTCAAATTTGAGGAGTTTTTCAACCAACCCCTCCTCAGTAATATAAAACCAAGATTTACCCTGCAAAGATGGACAACAGATTGGATCTTCATCAGTATAATTTTTCGTCAATAACGTAATGGTCAGCCCCTTAACTTCTCCAATGTCGATGGAGCGATATCCTTTTCCTCCCACCAACACAGGTTTAGTGGGTTTGTACGACTCATTGTTTTTTTGAAAGGCAACCATAAATTGGCTGTAGTTATTCCCTCGATTTATATTTTCGATTGTGTATAGCGCCACTACAGAAATAATCTCCTTATTTCTATCGAGTGAGACAGCTATTTTTCTTCCCTTTTCGTATGCTATGCCTCCGAGTCGCTTAGCTTCCATGCGAATAAAATCATCAACCAACTTATCCGTATTTTCGGCAGATGCAAAAAGAGGTTGTGAGAAAAAGAGAGCCGCCAGAAAAAACCACTTCATAGTTGAATTTCCTTAATGACTTCCAACGTAATTTAGACCGCTACACCAAGCACTTCGCGCATCGCCTCACAAGTCCGCTCCACATCGCGCTCATCCATCGCATAGAACATCGGCAGCGAGACGATCTGTTTGCCGACGCGTTCGGACACCGGGAACATGCCTTCCCTGAAACCCAGCGCGCGATACAGCGTGAACAAATGTATCGGCGCATAGTGGTAGCCGACGCCGATGTTGTGCTCTTTCATCTTCGCCATGAAGTCGGCGCGAGTGATGCGCTCCGGCAGCACGATCTGGAACAGGTGCCAGTTAGTGGACTCGAAATCCTGCGGCGGCAGTTGCGCACCGGTCTGCTTCTCGAAATCCTTGCCCAGTGTCTTGAAGTAATGCTTGGCCAGTTTGCGACGCTGCGCGGTGATCGCATCCAGCTTGGCGAACTGGCCCAAGCCAATCGCGGCGGCGATGTCGGTCATGTTGTATTTGCCGCCCAGCACGTCCACGTCGATGCCGTCCCAACCGCTGCGCGTCACGCCCTGCAAGCGGTACTTTTCCGCGAGCCGTGCTTCCGCTTCGTTGTTCAGCACCAGACAGCCGCCTTCGGAGGTGGTGATGTTCTTATTGGCCTGAAAACTGAACGACACGAAATCGCCGAACGAGCCGATGGGCTTGCCCTTCCAGGTCGAACCGATCGCCTGCGCGGCATCCTCGATCACGCGCAGCTTGTGCTTGGCGGCGATCGCATACAGCCTGTCCATATCCACCGGCTTGCCGGCCAGATACACCGGGATGATGGCGCGGGTAGCGGGGGTGATCGCTGCCTCGACCTTGTCCAGATCGATGTTGCGCGTCACCGGGTCGATGTCGGCGAACACCGGCGTCGCACCGACTTCCAAAATCACGTTCGCGGTCGCGACCCAGGAGATCGGCGTGGTGATGACTTCGTCCCCCTCGCCTATGCCCGCGATGCGCAGCGCGATCTCCATCGTGCAGGTGCCGGAGTTGAAGGTACGCACCGGGCGCCCGCCGAAATAATCGGAAAGCCTTTTCTCGAACTCGGTCACCTTGGGGCCGCTGGTGATCCAGCCGGAGCGCAGCACTTCGCCGACCGCATCTATCGTCGCTTCGTCTATCGTGGGTTTGGAAAAAGGAAGGTAAGTATTCATGAATGTATCCGTAAAATTTACTGTAACCGTTGGTACTGAGCGCAGGGAGTTTTTCTCATTACCCTTCGACTCCGTTACGCTACGCTCAGGGCGAACGGAGTAAATCATCATGAATCAGGATCACCGGCACTGTTACCCAATTAAGCTTTAATGAAATGCTTAAGCTTTAATGAAATGCTTAAGCTTTAATGCAACGCTGATTAAGTCGTCATTCCCGCGAAAGCGGTAACCCAGCTTGTTGAATTGACTGGACTCCCGCTTTCGCGGGAACGACAAAACAGACTTGTTAAACGTATTCTTAACTACTATGCCCTGGAAATAATAATAACCCCCAGAATGATCACGCCCATGCCGACCACCTTGGCCGGGTTGAAGGATTCGTTGAACAGATACCATGCCGCCAGCGCGTTCACCACATAGCCCAGCGACAGCAGCGGATAGGCGATGCTGACCTGCACCCGCGACAGCGCCAGCACCCAGATCACCACGCCGAACGCATAGCAACCCATCGCGCCGACGATGTGCGGCTCGGTCGCGAGCTTCCAACCGATCGGCAGAATGTTCTCGCGGCTGTATTCGAAATAGCCGACCGCATTGGTGCCGGCCTTGATCAGCAGTTGCGCCGCGACGTTGAACAATACGCCAGTGACGATCAGGAACAGGCTGACCAGACTCATGGTTTGCTCACCACGATGTGTTGCTGATCCTGAAATATCGTCTTCATCTCTAATCCCTGTTGTTGCAGTTGCGCATAAGCATACACCGGCACGATCGCCAGAGCCTGCTTCTGCCCGGCCCACACTTTGGCGAATTCCTCCACGGTCGGCACCCAGCGCTGCGGCTCCTGCTTGATGCCGAAGCCCATCTCGTCCTGGTACTGCACCAGGATGAAGGTATGCTTCAGATAGAACGCCAGCGTCTGCTCGTAGGTCATCACCGAATAGAACGGCACCTCGGGTTTGACATAGGCGCGGATCGCCTCGGCGACATGTTTGGCGGAACGCTCGCGCGCCACGGTGTTGTAACCGGACAGCCCGATCTGCGCGGCGATCAGGCTGCTCAGCGCCAGCACCAGCACCCCCGGAAGTTTCTGCAAACGTTTCAGCAACCACAGTGCAAGCAGCACGCCGAACAACAGCACCGCCGCACCCGATACCAGCCAGGAGATGTAGTGCGGGTAGAGTTGATGCTGCAGCGGCGTGTCTGCCAGCTTTTCCAGATTGAACGCGAAGCCCAGCCAGACCAGCGCGACCGGGATCACCGGCACCAGCATCCAGGCCAGCGTGCGTTCGCGCATCTCGGCGATGCGCTTGCCCATCAGCAACGCCAGCGCCGGGAACATCGGCAGCAGATAGGACGGCAGCTTGGAACCGGAAACGGAGAAGAACACATAGATGAAGACCGCCCAGATCAGCAGGAAGCGCTGGGCATTGAACATCTGTCTCGGCAATTGACTGCCGCGCCAGGTGCGCAGCAGGGTGTCGAACATCAGCACCGTCCAGGGCAGCGCGCCGGCCAGCAGGATGGGAATGAAGTAGTACCAGGGCTGGTAGCGCCCCAGGTCTTTGGTGGTGAAGCGCGTGTAGTGCTCGTAGATGAAGAAACGCTCGAAGAATTCGGGATTGGCCTTCATCACCAGATAGAACCACGGCGCGGTGATCAGCAGGAACACCGCCAGCCCCGGCAGCCAGTGCATGCGTTTCAGCACCCGGAAGTCCCCCTGCGCCACCATATAGATGAACAGCGCGGCACCCGGCAACACCAGCCCCATCAGCCCCTTGCTCAGCACCGCCAGCGCCAGACCGGCCCAGGCCAGCAGCATCCAGTTGCGCTGCTTGTCCGGCTCGATCTGGGTTTGCCCCAGCAGCAGGCCGACGATGCCCAGCGTCAGGAAGAAGGTCACGCCCATGTCCAGCGTGTTGATATGCCCCATCAGCACATACAGCAGGCTGCTGCCCAGCAGCAGCGCGGCATAGCCCGCCGCCTCGCGCCCGAACAGCCGCAATCCGGCGAACCACACCAGCAGGATGCCGGCAAAACCGGTCAGCGCGGTCCACAGCCGCGAGGTCCACTGATGCTCGCCGAACAGCGTATAGGCGGTCGCGGTCGCCCAGTATTGCAGCGGCGGCTTTTCAAAATATTTCAGTTCGTTCAGACGCGGCGTGGTCCAGTCGCCGCTGACCACCATCTCGCGCGGAATCTCGGCATAGCGCCCTTCATCCGGCTTGACCAGGACACGGTATTCGAGATTGACGAACCAGATCAGCGCGACCGATATCACCAGCCACAACGCGTGTTTACCTGACAGATATTTCATCATGCGGTTCTCCTTGCCACCAGCAGCAGCGTCCCGCCCAGCGGGAACGACACGCCGCGCGCGATCAGCCAGCGTTCGAGTTTCATCACGGCTCCCAACAGGCGGTTGGCCAGTTTGCCTATCTTGAAGCCCGCATCCATACGGTCTTCGGCCTGCGCGGATTTCTGCGACAACCGCGAAGCCAGCATCACCGGCAACAGCAGCGACACGAAAGAACCGACATACTCGACCTTGAATCCGGCACCCCCGACCTTGTCCAGCAGTTCGGCGCGGGTATAGCGGCGCTTGTGATGCGCGTAGTCGTCGGTGCTGCTCCACAACCAGCGGTGCTGCGGCACGGTGAAGATCACACCGCCGCCAGGCTGACAGGCCTGGTAGATCTGCCCCAGCGCGGCCCGGTCGTCCTCGATATGCTCCAGCACGTCGTATGCACCGATCAGGTCGAATTCATCGCGGAACGGAATGTGGCAGGCATCCATCTGGAACAGGAAGGCGCTAGTCACGCGCTGCTTGGCGAAGCCCAGCCCCTCGGTATAGATATCGCTGCCGCTTAGCCGCGCCGCCGGAAAGGTCGAACGCGTGTCCGCCAGCACGAAGCCGGTGCCGCAACCGATCTCGAGGATGTTCTTCGCACCTGAGAAATGCCGTTGCATCCGGTCGCGCAGGATGTCGTTGCGCGCGACGAACCAGAAATGTCCGGCCTCGACTGCCGCATAGTGCCGGAAGGTTTCCGGATTGAAGCCATCGTTCTGCGCGGCGAGCGCGGGCGCAAACGCCAGGAAACCGCCGCGCTCGGCAGGCACATCGCCGCATACGGGGCATTTCCAGACGGTGTCGTTATAGGGGTGTTGGCAGGCCAGACAAAATTTCATTTAGGCATTTCTGGCAGATAAAGCCGTAAGGACGAGATGGATAGGCCGCGATTTTAACTGGTCAGGCCCTTGTCCTTCAACTCGACACGAGCCCAGCCTTGGGCGAAGGTGACGCGCAGCTCCGCGCCGATCTGCAAGCGGCCGACATCCGACACCACAGCGCCGCTGCCATCCTGAACCAGGCTATAGCCGCGCGCCAGAACCTGCCGGGGATCGAGCAGCTGCAGGTGTTGCGCGGCATTATCCACGCGTGCCGCTCGTTGCACCTGCATGTTGCGCATCGCCTTGACCAGACGCTGCGCGAGACTGCGCTGCCTTTCCCTGAGGCGCTCCAGATCGCTGCTGGCCGCCCCCAGGCGTTGCTGCAGCGCTTGCCACTGCCAATGCTGGTGCTGCATGCGATAGGCGAAGGCACGCTGCAGGCGCTGTTGCAATTGCTCCAGTTGTTGCGCCTGACGCTGCAGCTGTTGTGCGGGATGCACCAGACGGCGCTGCAAATAGTCCACGGCCTGCATCGCATTCTGCACCCGGTTGCGCTGCGCACGCTGCAGGTGTTGCGCCGTGTCGCGCAAACTCCTCAACAGCGCATGCCGGTCCGGCACGACGCGTTGCGCAGCAGCGGTAGGCGTCGGGGCGCGTTCGTCGGCGACGAAATCGGCGATCGTGAAATCGGTCTCGTGCCCGACCCCGCTGACGACAGGAATGACGCTGGCGGCGATCGCACGGGCCACCACCTCTTCGTTGAATGCCCACAGGTCTTCGATACTGCCGCCGCCCCGGCACAGGATCAGCACCTCGCATTCCGCACGCTGGTTGGCCGTCTGGATCGCCTGCGCGATCTTTTCCGCGCTGCCGCTGCCTTGTACCGGCGCGGGATAGAGCACCACCGGCACGCTCGGCAACCGCAACCGCAACGTGGTCAGCACATCGCGCAGCGCAGCGGCCTGCGGTGAGGTGACTATCCCGACGCGTTTCGGGAATACGGGCAAGTGGCGCTTGCGCTGCGCGGCAAACAGCCCCTGGCTTTCCAGCAGCTGCTTCAGCCGTTCATAGCGCTCGTACAGCACGCCCAAACCGGCCGGGCGCATCTGCTCCACGGTCAACTGGAAATCGCCGCGCTGTTCATACAGGGTCGCCACGGCCAGCACCTCCACCTGCTGCCCGTTGCTGATCGGACGCTCCAGCAGCTGGTTCTTGTGGCGGAACATCACGCACCGAATTTGTGCCTGATCATCCTTCAGCGAAAAATAACAATGTCCGGATGCGGCCCGCACCAGATTGGAAATTTCTCCCCGAACCCACAGCAAGGGCACGTTGCTTTCCAGCAACTGCTTGATTGCAAAGTTCAGTTCCGTAACACTCAGAACTCGGTTCTTTTCTGCAAAAAAAAGTTCTAAAGGCATATTGACAACCGCAAATAATCCACAAACCCAGCAAATTCGCCAGCTCTTGCCACCCCACCCGGAAAGCCCGCCGCCAACTTAGCGTAAGTCATTGTTTTTAATTTGATTTAATGCGATACAAAAAATAGGCAGTGCAACAAAATTCCTTATGCGACGGTAAGTTAAAGCACTGCGTACAAGATTCATCCACAAAGTTATCCACAGGTTTTGTGAGTAAGCATAAATACTCTTTTCAAATGGCAGCTTAGCAAAATACAGCTGAAGTAAATCCTGAGAAATCTTGCTCAACTCGGTGTGTCACGTTACAGTTGCAGCTTGATGATTTAAGCACATTTGGAGAATTCGCGTGTTTGCAATTGTAGAAGCGGCCGGTTGGCCGATCTGGTTTCTGATTCTGTCCTCTGTCATCGCCCTCGGTTTGATCGTCGAGCGCCTGATCTTCCTGCGGGCCAGCCGTGTCTCCCCTCCGGCGCTGCTGGATGAAGTCATCAAGGAATTGAAGCAGCGCGGCGTCAGCGATGGCATGTTGACCAGACTGGCCGAGAGCTCGCCGCTGGGACGCATCTTTGCCGCCGGACTGAAGAACATCAAGAGCCCACCCGAAGTGATGAAGGAATCGATCGAGGAAGCGGGCCGTATGGTGGCGCACGACCTGGAGCGTTTCCTGACCACGCTGGGCACGATTGCCTCGATCAGCCCGTTGCTGGGCCTGTTCGGCACCGTGGTCGGCATGATCGAGATATTCGGCTCTCAGAATGCGGCGGGCAACAGCCCGGCCATCCTGGCTCATGGCATCTCCGTGGCCCTGTACAACACCGCGTTCGGCCTGATCGTCGCCGTCCCCAGCATGATCTTCTACCGCCACTTCCGTGCCCAGGTGGATAGCCTGACGATCGAAATGGAGCAGCAGGCGATCAAGCTTGTGGAAATCGTGCATGGCCAACGCAAGGGCTGATCTGCGATGAATTTTCAACGTGGACGCAACCGGGAAGAGCCGGAAATCAACCTGATCCCGATGATAGACGTGCTGCTGGTGATCCTGATCTTCATGATGGTCACGACCAGCTATGCCAAGTTCTCCGAGCTGCAGATCAACTTGCCACAGGCCGGAGGCGAGGCCAGCCCCGCCCAGGCGAACCCGATCAATGTCGGCGTCGACGCCTCCGAGCACTATGCGATCAACAACCAGGGAATCTCCTACACCGGCGTGACCGCGCTGGCCACCGCGCTGAAGCAGGCGGCAGGACAGCAGACCGACCCGACGATCGTGATCAATGCCGACGCCAAGGCGCCGCACCAGTCCGTCATCAACATCATGGAAGCCGCACGCCAGGCAGGCTACGGCCGCATCACCTTCACGACGCAAAACCAGCCCAAATAACGTGCACTGGCTGCAACATCACTGGTATCGCCTCACCCCGCTGCACCTGATACTGTTGCCTGTTAGCCTGTTGTTCCGGCTGCTGGTGGCATTGCGCCGCGCACTCTACCGGCATGGCGTGCTGCCCGGCACCCGCCTGCCAGTCCCGGTCATCGTCGTCGGCAACATCACGGTCGGCGGCACTGGCAAGACCCCGCTGACGCTCGCACTGGCACAACGGCTTGCCGAACAGGGCTGGCATCCGATCATCATCAGCCGCGGCTATCGCGGCGATGGCCGACAGCAGGCAGTCGGCCTCCACGACAGCGCACAGCAAGTCGGCGACGAGCCGTTGCTGATGGCGCGGCGCGATATCTGCCCGGTCTGGGTGGGTGCGGACCGCGTGGCGGTTGCACGCGCCGCGCTGCTGGCCAATCCGCAATGCGATGTGCTGTTGTGCGACGACGGCCTGCAGCATTACCGTCTGCGGCGCGATGTCGAGATCGCGGTCATCGACGGTGCACAAGGCCTCGGCAACGGCTGGATGCTCCCGGCCGGGCCGCTACGCGAGCCTGCCGCGCGCTTGGATACAGTGGATGCCCAGGTCGTCAATGGCGGCACTGCGCAAGCAGGACAATATGCGATGCGCCTCGACGGCACGACTTTGTACAACCTGCTCAACCCCGAGCAAACCGCGACGGCAGCCGATTTCCGGCACCTGCGCAATCACGCTGTTGCCGGTATCGGCAACCCGCAGCGTTTTTTTGACCAGCTGCACAAACTCGGGATCGTTTGCACAGCGCACCCGTTTCCCGATCACCATCCTTACGCGCCGGGCGACCTGGCCTTTGCCGACTGCGATGCGATACTCCTGACCGAAAAAGATGCGGTAAAATGCACCCCGTTTGCTGATCAGCGATATTGGGTGCTGCGCGTAGATGCCCAGATCGACCCGGCACTGTTCGAACACCTTCTGCGAAAGATCACTCCTCATGGACGCTAAACTGCTCGACATCCTGGTTTGCCCGCTGTGCAAATCGCCATTGGTATACCAGAAAACCGCAAAGGAACTGATCTGCAAGGCGGATCGCCTGGCTTTCAGGATCGAGGACAATATTCCGGTGATGCTGGCCGACGAGGCGCGCAAGCTCACCGCGGAAGAAGTTGCGGCGCTTTGATAGCTGATTTCCACATCGTCATCCCGGCACGGCATGCCTCCACCCGGCTGCCCGGAAAGCCGCTGTTGCTGATCTCCGGAAAACCGATGGTCGTACGTGTCGCCGAACGCGCCGCACTGAGCGGCGCACAACAGATATGGATCGCCACCGACCACCATGCGATCGCCAGCGTGGTGCGCGAACATGGCTTCAAGGTCTGTCTGACCAAGGAAAGCCATGCGAGCGGAACGGATCGCATCGCCGAAGTGGTTGAACAGCAAGGCTGGCCGGACGATGCCATCGTCGTGAACGTGCAGGGCGACGAGCCGCTGATGCCTCCCGAATTGATCCGCGCGGTCGCGACCCACCTGCACCGCCATCCCGAATGTGCGATCGCCACCGCCTGCCATGCACTGCACGACGAGGCATCGCTGCGCAATCCTAACATCGTCAAGACCGTGCTCGACCAGCAAGGCAACGCGCTGTATTTCAGCCGCGCCCCCATCCCCTATCCGCGCGATGCGTTCGCGCAGCAGCAGCCGCTGCCCGCCGGCCTGCCGGTGCTGCGCCATATCGGCATCTATGCCTATCGCGCCGGCTTCCTGCGCGCCTATGGCCAGCTTGCCGCGACGCCAATCGAACAATTCGAGGCTCTGGAACAATTGCGCGCCCTGTATTATGGGTACAAAATCGGCGTGCATATCGCCGAACAGGCCCCGCCCGGCGGGGTGGACACCGAACAGGATCTGCACACGGCGCGGCAGATTTTTGCAGCACAGCACGAATTCAAAAACCAATCCGAGGAGAGCAAGGCATGAGACTGATATTACTGGGCGCACCGGGTGCGGGCAAAGGCACGCAGGCGAATTACATCAAGGAAAAATTCGGCATCCCGCAGATCTCCACCGGCGACATGCTGCGTGCCGCGGTCAAGGCCGGCACCCCTCTGGGTCTGGCCGCCAAGAAGGTGATGGACGCGGGCGGCCTAGTCTCGGACGACATCATCATCAACCTGGTCAAGGAACGCATCAAGGAAGCGGACTGCGCGCACGGCTTCCTGTTCGACGGGTTTCCTCGCACCATCCCGCAAGCGCAGGCGATGAAGGATGCCGGCATCCCGATCGACTACGTCGTGGAAATTGAGGTAAAGGATAACGAGATCATCAAACGCATGAGCGGTCGCCGCGTGCACCTGGCCTCGGGACGCACCTACCATGTGATCTTCAATCCGCCCAAGGTAGAAGGCAAGGACGACATCACCGGCGAAGACCTGGTGCAACGCCCGGACGATGTCGAGGACACCGTGATCAAGCGCCTCAATGTCTATCATGACCAGACCAAGCCGCTGGTCGATTACTACACTGCCTGGGCAAAATCCGGCGATGCGAAAGCCCCCAAGTGCGTGAACATCCCGGGCGTGGGCAGCGTAGACGCGATACGCGACCAGATTTTTGCCGCATTGAAAGGCAATTGACATGACCCGCAAACCGTTCCTCACGCTGGAACAGGCCAAATGCATCGCGGCTGCCGCAGAAGCCGAGGCGCAACGCAATGACTGGCGCGTGGTGATCGCCGTCGTCGACGATGGCGGGCATCTGCTCTATCTGCAACGCAGCCACGACACCCAGTTCGGCAGCGTCGAAACGGCGATCCAGAAGGCCCATGCGGCTGTGGCCTTCCAACGCCCGACCAAGGCCTCCGAAGATGCCGTATTGAGCGGGCGCCTGATCCATCTCGCATTGCCCGGCGTGATCCCGGCCGAAGGAGGGGTGCCGCTCACCCTCGATGGCATCGTCATCGGCGGCCTGGGAATCAGCGGCGTACGCTCCGTCCAGGATGGGCAAATCGCCGCGGCAGGCGCGGCAGCGCTAGTACGGGCGTAAGGCCTTACGCCCCTACAAGGAAAACCACATGCTGTACCGTCTTGCCGAACGCTGCCCCGAGTTGCGCGGCGACACCCATTTCATTGCCGACACGGCAGCCGTGATCGGTTCGGTGATCCTGGAAAACAACGTCAGCATCTGGTTCAATGCGGTGCTGCGCGGAGACAACGAGCCGATACACATAGGCGAGAACAGCAATATCCAGGACGGCGCGGTGCTGCATACCGACCCCGGCATGCCGCTTAGCGTCGCAGCCAACGTCACCGTAGGCCATCAGGCGATGCTGCACGGCTGCAGCATCGGCGAGGGCAGCCTGATCGGCATCAAGGCGGTGATACTCAACCGCAGCGTCGTCGGCAGGAATTGCCTGATCGGGGCAAACACGCTGATCACCGAAAACAAGATCATCCCGGACAATTCGCTGGTGCTCGGTTCGCCGGGAAAAGTGGTGCGCACCCTGACGGATGCTGAAATCGCCGCAATGCGTGCCAACATCGCCCATTATGTCGCGCTGACCGCGCGTTATCTGGCCGGATGCGAACCGCTCTAGCTCTGCAACAGCGCTAATGCCCGGCTATCGTCAGGAACGATAACTTGCTCACCCCGGCATGCTGCGCAATCGCGATGATCTGCGCGACCCGGCCGTAAGGCACCGCCTCGTCGGCCTGGATGCTTAATTCGACATTCGCCTTAGCCGCAACCATCTCAGCCAGTTGCCGAGCCAGCGCCGCATCGCTCAGGCTGGCACCGTCGAAGCTGATCTGTCCCCGCGCATCGATGGCCAGCATCTGCTGTTTGCTGTCTGTATGCCCGGCCACCGCAACGGTCCTCGGCAGCTTCACCACCAGCGACTGCGACAACAGCGGCGCAGTGACGATGAACACCACCAGCAGCACCAGCATCACATCCACCAAGGGCGTGACATTGATCTCGCTCATCATCTCCTGATTCGAGTGGTTCCCGAATGCCATCGATTGCTCCTTCCCGGCTAGATACGGTAATCGTGTTTTGCCGCGAGCCGCATGAAGTCATGCGCGAAATTTTCCAGCTCGGCGACCGACAGCCGCATCCGCCTCAGGAAAAAATTATAGGCCAGCACCGCGGGCAGCGCGGTGGCGATACCGATCGCGGTCGCAATCAGCGCCTCGCCGATCGGCCCCGCCACGACATCCAGACTGGCCGCGCCTGTTTTGCTGATGTCCTGCAGCGCGTGCATGATGCCCCATACCGTGCCGAACAGCCCGACGAAAGGCGCGGTCGAGCCGATGCTGGCCAGCGTCGCCATGCCGCTCTCCAATTGCCGCTGCAGGTTTTGTACCGCCTGGCGCAGGCTGCGTTCCAGCCCGTCCTGGGGCGAACCCAGATGCTTCATCGCAGCGCCATGCTGTTGTGATTCGCGCAATTCGGCAAAACCGGCCTGCGCCAGATGCGCCTGCTTGCCTGGCATCTCGGCGCTGATCAGCGCAGCCTGCCCCCATTCCGCAGCGGCCCAGAACATCGCGCTGAAACCGCGGTTGTCGCGGTTGTCGCACCAGTATTGCCACAGTTTGATCGCGATGATCGACCAGGTCAGCACTGAAAACAGCAGCAACAGCAACAGCGTGGCATTCACCACCGGTGAAGAGGAAATCATAAGAGCACTCATTCGGATTCTTTCAAAATAAACGGGATCGGAACCAGGAACCACTTGGTGACGACTTGGCCGCCCTGCCGTGCCGGAACAAACCGCCAGCCGCGCACGGCCTGCAGCGCCGCGTCATCCAGCGCCTCGTGTCCGCTGCCTTGCTGCACCCTGACCTGCCCCGGCAACCCACTCGCCAGCACCTCGACGTTGAGCACCACCCTGCCCTGCCAGCCCATGCGCCGCGCCACCATGGGATAAGCAGGCAGCGGGTTGTGCAGATAAGCCGCCTTATAGTCCGGCTCGCGATCAGCCGGCTCAGGTGTTTGCGCAGGCTGCGCATCGGCGGCTGCATTCCGGGGCTGGGGCGAAATCGGAGCTTGGGGCACCGGTTCCAACGGCACGAGCGGCATTTCAGCTTGCTGCACAGCGTGTGGTGCTTCGACCGGCTTGCGTTTCGCCATCGGCTGCGTGGCCAAAGTAGCCGGAATTTGCGTCGCCGGCTGTGGCACAGCAGGCATGGTCATGCTGATCGACATTTCGTGATGCACCGGCCTGGCGCTGTCTGGCGATGCCGCCCATACCCACAGCAACGCACCATGGGCAAGCAGCACCAATGCCACTACCAGCAAGCGGTCGCGCAACGGCAAAGCGATCATTGTGTGAGCATTAAACGTCAACATGCAATTGATCGATCTCATCAACATTGAACAGCAGCGAAAATACGGCAATCCGCTGCGCATGTCTTCCTTGCAGCGGTTCTTCTACATGCCTAACCAGCTTTGCGCTGCCGTCTGGCTTCGAACAGACAGATGCCGGCGCTCACCGAGACATTCAGGCTTTCCACACTGCCCAGCATAGGAATGCGCACCAGCTCGTCGCAGGTTTCGCGCGTCAGCCGGCGCAAGCCCTCGCCTTCCGCACCCAGCACCCAAGCCAGCGCGCCCGGATGCTTGAATCCATGCAGGTCCTGCTCCGCCTCACCGGCTGCGCCGACCACCCAGATGTCGCGCTCCTGCAAGTCGCGCAGCGTACGCGCAAGATTCGTGACCATCACGTAAGGCACGGTCTCGGCCGCACCGCAGGCGACCTTCTCCACCGTCGCGGTGATGCCGACCGCGCGGTCCTTGGGCGCGATCACCGCGTGCACGCCGAATGCATCGGCGCTGCGCAGGCAGGCGCCCAGATTATGCGGGTCCTGCACGCCATCCAGCACCAGCAACAACGGCGGTTCGGTGAGCGTGTCCAGCACGTCGTCGAGGTGCTGCACGCGCCGCGCCGCATCCACACGCGCCGCGACGCCTTGGTGCCGCGCATTGCCGGCCATGCCGTCGAGGCGTGCCGCCTCGATCGGGATGATGCGCACGCCATTGGCCTCGGCCAGCTTGATCAGGTCGCGCATGCGCGGATCCTGGCGCTGTGCCTGCAGATAGATTTCCAGCACGCCATCGGGGTTCTGGCGTATCCGCGAAGTCACGGCGTGGAAGCCATAGATCAGCCGCAAATCAGCCATGATGCTTCTTGCCCCCGGCCGTTTTCTTAGACGCAGATTTCTTCGCGCCCTTGGATGCGAGCTGCTCTTCGTCCTCTTCGACATGATCGTGCAGCACAAAATCGACCTTGGTACTCTCCATATCGACCTTGACGACCCGCACCTGCACCCGGTCGCCGAGACGGTAACTCTTGCCGGTGCGCTCGCCGAGCAGCTGATGCTTACCCGCATCGAAATGGTAGTAGTCCTTGCCCAGTTCGGAGATATGCACCAAGCCCTCGACGTACAGATCGTCCAGCGACACGAACATGCCGAAACTGGTCACCGACGAGACCGTCCCGGTGAACACGCTGCCCAGGTGGTCGCGCATATAGAAACACTTCAACCAGGCCTCGACATCGCGCGTGGCATCGTCGGCGCGGCGTTCGGTCATCGAGCAATGCACGCCCAGCTCGGCCCATTTCTGCGCCGGTTTGTATTGTTTGCCTTGCAACACCGCCTTGATCGCGCGATGCACCAGCAGGTCCGGGTAGCGGCGTATCGGTGACGTGAAATGAGTATAGGCCTCGTAACCCAGGCCGAAGTGACCGATATTCTCGGGTTCATACTTGGCCTGGCGCAAGGAACGCAGCATCACGGTCTGCAGCAACCCGGCATCGGGGCGGCCCTTGATGCGCTTGAGTAATTTTGAGTAGTCAGCGGCCTGTGGCTCCTCGTCGCCGCCGAGCTGCAGACCGAATTCCTTCATGAATTCGCGCAGCGCCTCGAGTTTTTCAGGCGTCGGCCCCTGGTGTATGCGGTACAACACGGTGTGCTTGTGCTCGTGCAGATATTCCGCCGCGCACACGTTTGCCGCCAGCATGCACTCTTCGATCAACTTATGCGCGTCGTTGCGCACCACCGGCACGATGCGCTCGATCTTGCCCTGGTCGGTGAAGATCATCTGCGTCTCGACGGTCTCGAAATCGATCGCACCGCGCTTCTCGCGGGCCTGCAACAGTTTTTTGTACAAGGTATGCAGGTTTTGCAGATGTGGCACGATGGCCGCATTGCTCTGTGCCAGCTCGCCATCCGGCTGCCCCAGCATTTCGGCAACCTGCGTATAGGTCAGGCGCGCATGCGAATACATCACCGAGGGATAAAAACGATATTTGCCGATCTCGCCGCTGTTGCTGACATGCATGTCGCACACCATGCACAGGCGGTCGACCTGCGGGTTCAGCGAGCACAGGCCGTTCGACAATTCTTCCGGCAGCATCGGGATCACGCGGCGCGGGAAATACACCGAATTGCCGCGCAGGATCGCCTCGCGATCAAGAGCATCATTGGGCTGTACATAGAAGCTGACGTCGGCGATCGCCACCACCAGCCGGTAGCCTCCTTTTTCCGGTGCGCAATACACCGCGTCATCGAAATCTCGCGCGGTTTCGCCGTCTATCGTGACCAGCGGCAGGCTGCGGATATCTTCGCGCCCGGCCCAATCCTGCGCGCTGACGACAGGAGCCAGCGCCTTGGCCTGCTTTTCGACATCCCTGGGGAATTCATGCGGCAAATCGTGCTTGCGCAGCGCAATCTCGATCTCCATGCCCGGGTCGGCGTAGTTGCCCAGCACCTCGGTGATACGCCCGATAGGCTGGGCGTGCTTGTTGGGGTGCTGCAGTATCTCCAGCATCACCACCTGCCCCGCCTTGGCACCGCCGGACTGGCCGGGAGCGACCAGAATGTCCTTGGTGATGCGCCGGTTTTCCGCCACCACGAACTGGATGCCGTGCTCCTCGTACAGGCGGCCTACCACGCGGTTATTCGCGCGCTCCAGCACCTCGACGATCTTGCCCTCAGGACGGCCGCGTCTGTCCACGCCGGATTGCCTTACCATCACCACGTCGCCATGCAAGACCTGGTGCATTTCCTTCTCGCTGAGGAACATGTCCGGGCTGCCGTCTTCCGGGATCAGGAAGCCGAAGCCGTCCGGATGCCCCTGCACCTTGCCCTTGACCAGATCGAGCTTGTCGACGACGCAGATCGCACGCTTGCGGTTGCGCATGATCTGCCCATCCCGCTCCATCGCACGCAAACGGCGTGAAAACAGGTCATGTTCATGCCCTTCGATATGCAGCAGATGCTGCAATTCTTCCTCGGCAACAGGTCCGCCCTGTTCGGCCAGAATCTGCAAAATGAACTCGCGGCTGGGCAGCGGATGCTCGTATTGCTCGCGCTCGCGCTCCAGAAACGGGTCTTGCAGACGTAAATTATTTTTCTTTTTCATTGACAACTAATCCTTTAACAATTAAATTGCGCGCCTTCAGCAAAAAGCCCAGATGGCGGAATTGGTAGACGCGCACGGTTCAGGTCCGTGTGCCGCAAGGTGTGGAGGTTCGAGTCCTCTTCTGGGCACCAAAAACAAAGGCTCGCTAACAAGCGGGCCTTTTTCATTCCCGCGGCACAACAAACAAAATACGCACCGCAGACTTCGCGATGCGTACCCTTTCCAGATTTCAACAACTCAGGCAAACGGGTGGCGCAACACGATGGTTTCATCGCGATCCGGCCCGGTAGAAACCATATCGACCGGCACACCGCATACCTGCGCGATGCGTTCCAGATAGTTACGCGCCGCTTGTGGCAGATCCTGATAGCGTTGCACCCCGAGCGTGCTTTCGTTCCAGCCAGGCATTTCCTCATACACGGCTTCGCATTCGGTCAGCGCATCGGCACCGGGAGGCAAGATATCGCTTTCCACGCCATTGATGCGATACCCGACGCCAAGGCGCACCACCTCCATGCCGTCCATCACGTCCAGCTTGGTGATGCACAGGCCAGAGACGCCATTGATCTGGATGGAACGTTTCAAGGCTGCCGCATCGAACCAGCCGCAACGGCGCGCACGCCCGGTCGTCGAGCCGAACTCGTGACCGCGCTTGGCCAGACCTTCGCCAATCGGATCGCGCTTGTCCACCGCATCGTATAGCTCGGTCGGGAATGGCCCGGAACCCACCCGCGTGGTGTAAGCCTTGGTAATGCCCAGGACGTAATTGAGCATTTGCGGACCTACACCGGCACCCGCGCAAGCCGCGCCGGCGATGCAGTTGCTGGAAGTGACGTAAGGGTAGGTGCCGTGGTCGATGTCCAGCAAGGCACCCTGCGCACCCTCGAACAGCAGGCTCTTGCCGGCCTGATTGGCCTCGTACAGCGCACGCGGCACATCCATCACCAGCGGCTTGATGCGTTCACCCAGCGCCAGCGTATCGTCCAAGGTCTTCTGGAAATCGACGGTCTCGGCACCGAAGTAGTTTTTCAGCACGAAGTTGTGATAGTCCAGCACCTCGCCCAGCTTCGCGGCAAAGCGCTCGCGATAGAAAATATCCTGCAGGCGGATCGCGCGGCGCGCGACCTTGTCCTCGTAAGCCGGGCCGATACCGCGTCCGGTTGTGCCGATCTTGGCTGCGCCCTTGGCCAGCTCACGCGCCTTGTCGATCGCCTCGTGATAGGGCAGGATCAGCGGGCACGCCTCGGATATTTTCAACCGGTTGTAGATGTCTATCCCTGCCTGTTGCAGCTGATCCATTTCCTTGAGCAGCGCCTGCGGCGACAACACCACGCCGTTGCCGATGTAGCACATCACGTGGTCGCGCAGGATGCCCGACGGGATCAGGTGCAACACGGTTTTCTTGCCGCCGATGACCAGCGTATGACCGGCATTGTGACCGCCCTGGAAACGCACCACGCCATGCGCATGGTCGGTCAGCCAGTCGACGATCTTGCCCTTGCCTTCATCACCCCACTGGGTGCCAATTACTACAACGTTCTTAGCCATTACCAAACTTCCAGACTTTTAAAAATTAAATGTTGCTGACTTGCCACACGCCATCGCGCAAGACCAGTTCGCGGTCGCACTGCAATTCGCCCGACAATTTCTTGTCGCCCAGCAAATCCACGACGACGGTTTCCCCGGCAGCACGCAATTGCGCGATCCTGTCACGCAAGGCCGCGTCGCCAAGATGCGGTGCACGCACCCCCAGCTTGCTGGCTTGCAACGGCAGCAGGCGGTATAGCTGGCGCAGATCCATGCTGAATCCGGTTGCCGCGCGGGCGCGCCCGAAACTCTTGCCCAAGTCATCGTAACGTCCGCCCAGCGCGATCGCATCATGGCTGCCGGCATGATAGGCGGCAAACACCATCCCGCTGTGGTAGTGATAGCCGCGCAAGTCGGCCAGATCGATACCCACGTTGGCGACCATGGGCTGCAATTGGGCGCAGACCGTTTGCAAGTCATCCAGCGCACGCGCTATTTGCGGATGAACCGGCAACAGCTTGCGCGCACGCGCCAGGACTTCGCCGCAATTGCCATACAGCGTAGGCAACACCAGCAGGGCATCGCGTGTCGCCGCCTCCAGAGGCTGTGCCAATGCCTGCAGGGCAGGCACATCCTTGCTCTGCAGCGCAACGAACAACTCACCCTCGAGCTTCCGGTCCAGCTTGGCATGGCTCACTAGGGCGCGGAACACGCCGACATGGCCCAGATCGAGATGCACATCCTTGACGCCCAGCAAGGCGAGCGATTGCAGCAACAGTTGCTGTATTTCCAGATCGCTTTCCAGGCCGCTATGGCCATACAACTCGGCGCCGATCTGCAGCAACTCCCGGGTGCGTGTCAGACCTGCAGGCTGGGTATGCAACACGCTGCCGGCATAGCACAAACGGGCGATACCTTGGCGATTCAGCAGATGTGCATCGATGCGCGCCACCTGCGGCGTGATATCGGCGCGCAACGCCAGGGTGCGTCCGCTCAATTGGTCGACCAGCTTGAATGTGCGCAGGTCCATGTCCGCGCTGTCGTCGATCAGCAATGACTCTGCATATTCCAGCAGCGGTGGAGCCACCAGTTGATAACCAGACTTGCGCAACAGATCGAGGAACTGTGCGCGCATCTGCTCGATGCGCCACGCCTCATCAGGCAGCATGTCTTGGATATATTCGGGTAATAGCCAGTTTCGCATTATTTAGTCCAGTACAACAGCAGCAATCCGGTGATCATCGAGGTTATGCCGACGAAGCGCAATTGCCCGTCCGACAAGCTAACCAGTTTACGGAAAGTCTCGCGCCACAACTCGGGAAAGACGAATGGCACCAGCCCTTCGATCACCAGCATCATGGCCAAGCCAATCAACCAAAATTTGGTCACTTATTTTCCGGTCTTGTTGGGCGCTTTCAGATATTTGAAGAAGGCCGAACTTGGATCGAGCACCATCACGTCGCTTTTGTTCTTGAAGCTCTGCTTGTAAGCCTCAAGGCTGCGATAGAAGGAATAGAACTCGGCATTGCGGCCAAAAGCGCCGGCATACAAGGCGGATGCCTTGGCATCCCCCTCACCCTTGGTTTTCTGCGCTTCACGGTAGGCTTCGGCCAGTATCACCTCGCGCTGCTTATCGGCATCGGCACGGATTTTTTCGCTCTCGGCATTACCGGTCGCACGCAGCTCATTGGCCACCCGCTTGCGCTCCGCATCCATGCGGCGATACACCGACTCGCTGATCTCCATGGGGAAATCGACGCGTTTCAGGCGCACATCCAGCACCTCGACGCCGATTTTGCGCGCGTCGCTATCTGCCTTGGCACGCAACACTTCCATCACTTTGTCGCGCTCGCCGGACACCACTTCGTGGATAGTGCGCTTGCCGAACTCTTCGCGCATGCTGGAATTGACGGTTTGCATCAAGCGCGTCTTGGCGCGCTCCTCATCGCCACCCACGCTGATGTAGTACTGCTTGACATCGACGATGCGCCACTTGACGAACGAATCCACCAGCACGTTCTTCTTTTCTGCGGTGATGAAACGCTCCGGCTCCGCGGTATCCAGCGTCAGGATGCGCGAATCGAAATAGCGCACGTTCTCAAGCAGAGGCACCTTAAAATTCAGACCAGGTGCAGTTTTGACGCTGACCACCTCCCCCATCCTGAACACGATCGCATTCTGGCGCTGATCCACGACGTACACGCTCATGCTCAACAGCACCAGCGCCACCACCGCACCGACCAAGACATTACCCATATTTTTTTTCATTAGCGTGACTCCCTGTCGCGCCCGAGCAACGAGTCTCTTGCACGTTGCGCCGCGTTATTGTCATTTCCCTGCGATGTCGGCACGACATCGGGCTTCACCGCCGGCACCATTTCACCGACCGGTGCGGCACCCGCACGGCTGGTTTCGATCAGCTTGTCCAGCGGGAGATACAGCAGGCTGTTGCCGTTCTTCTGGTCCACCATCACCTTGCTGATGTTGCCCATCACCTGCTGCATCATGTCCAGATACATGCGTTCCCGCGTCACCGCGGGCGCCTTTTCATATTCGACCAGGATCTGCTTGAAGCGGCTGGCATCACCCTCGGCATTGGCGATTACGCTCTGCCGGTAGCCTTCCGCCTCCTGCACCAGGCGCGCGGCGGTGCCGCGTGCGCGTGGCACCACATCGTTAGCATAGGCCTGGCCTTCGTTCTTCTGCCGCTCCCTGTCCTGACCGGCCTTGACCGCGTCATCGAAGGCGGCCTGAACCTGCTCGGGCGGCTGCGCGTTCTGCATCGTCAGCTTGCTCACGACGATACCCGACTTGTAGCGGTCCAGAATATCCTGGATCAGCTTGGTCGCGGTCGCCGCCACCTGTTCACGCCCCTCATACAACACGAAGTCCATCTTGCTCTTGCCCACGACCTCGCGGATGACGGTTTCCGCCGCCTGGCGCACGTTCTCCTCGGGCATGCGATTGTTGAACAGGTAGTCGCCCGGATCACTCAGGAAATATTGCACCGCGAATTGAATGTCGATGATATTTTCATCGTCGGTCAGCATCAGCGATTCCTTGAGCATCTTGTTCTTGACGTTGTCGCGATAACCGACTTCGACGGTGCGAACCTGGCTCAGGTTGACGATTTCCACGGTCTCGATCGGGAACGGCAGATGCCAGCGCGGGCCAGACTCGGTGATCTCGACCTTTTTGCCGAAGCGCAGCACCACGCCGCGCTGACCTTCGTTGACGATGTAAAACCCACTGCCTACCCAGATCAACGCGGCGATCGCCGCGATCAATCCCAAACCGGCCCCGAATCCCTGCGCCGGCGCCCCGCCATTCCCCGCACCACCTCGCCCGGAGCCGCCCTTGCCGCCCATCAGCGCAGCAATCCTCGCATTGAGCCTGCGCAGCAGCTCCTCCAGATCCGGCGGACCGCCGCTGTTTTTCTTGCCCCACTGCGGATCATTCAGTCCCATAATTTTTTTCACTCATCAATTAGTTTCCTGTTCAGCCTGTATGGCTGCCTGACGCCCGGCCTTGGCCTCGATCAATGCCTGGCGCAATTCGTCCAACCCCTCACCGGTTCTGGCACTGAGAAAAATGCGGTCAATTCTACCATAGTCATCACGCTGCACGCTGGGCTGTACACCGGACAGGTCGATTTTATTGAACACCAGGATTTGCGGGATTTCCGCCGCGCCGATTTCCGTCAGCACCTTGTTGACCTCAGCGATCTGGTCGTCGCGCATGGCATTGTTGGCATCCACCACATGCAGCAGCAAATCGGCCTGCGCGGCTTCTTCCAGTGTTCCCCGAAATGCGGCAACCAGTGAATGCGGAAGATGCCGGATAAAACCAACCGTGTCCGAAATCACAATATCACCACGCTCCACGGCTGACGGGGCCTCGTCACCCGCCTCGCCCGGCGTCGCATCCTGCAGCCAGTTGGCCGACG